>NZ_JASCON010000078.1:0-25526 GCF_029959585.1 Pseudomonas sp. PS02302 | reverse complement strand
CCCCACCCAAACGCCCCCTCTCCCCCAGGGAGAGGGCCGGGGTGAGGGCAAACCAAACCCCGAAGTACCACTATCCCCCCCAAAACAGCCCAATACCGGCCACCTGCCAGCCACCATCGGTCGGCCAACTCGGCCAATCGCCCGGCAACACCCGTCTCGTGCTTTACCCGCCGCACCTGCCTGACTAACGTATGACGAAAGGATTTTTGTGCGACAGGTCTCGCTTTGCCGCGCCCTGCCGCCTCTCGGAATGGATGACCGATGGCCCGCTTTTTCCCCGCTCGCAGCCAATGCCAGTTCGATACCCCCGGTGAACGCCGCTTCGCCGAACGCCTGGAAAAACTGCTCGAAGACGACTACCTCTGCTGGAGCAACGTCCCGGTCGGCCCCAAGGCGCGCTACCCGGATTTCGTCGTACTGCATCCGCGTCGCGGCATCCTGGTGCTGGAGGTCAAGGACTGGAAGCTGGCCACCCTGGAATCCGTCACCCCGGGCAAGGTGCGGCTGCATACCCAGGACGGCCTCAAGACCGTCGCCAATCCCCTGCTGCAAGCCCGCTCCTACATCCTCGAAGTCGACCTGCTGCTGAAAAAGGACCCGTTGCTGCGCCAGAGCGCCGGCTCGCCCCATCCGGGCCAGCTGATCATGCCCTGGGGCTGGGGCGTGGTGCTCACCGGCATCACCCGTCGCCAGTTCGAGCAGACCGATCTCGCCGACGTCCTCGATCCCCAGCGCGTGCTCTTCCAGGACGAGATAACCGAGTCCGCCGACCCGGAAGCCTTCCAGCAACGCCTCTGGGACATGTTCCCCCACGTCTTCCCCTGCGCCCTCACCCTGCCGCAGATCGACCGGGTGCGCTATCACCTCTACCCCGAGGTGCGGGTCAACAGCCAGCCCGGCCAATTCGGCCTGTTCGACGCCACCGAGGCGCCGCTGCCCAGCCTGATCAAGGTCATGGACCTGCAACAGGAACAGCTGGCCCGCTCCCTGGGCGACGGCCACCGCGTCATCCACGGCGCCGCCGGCAGTGGCAAGACCATGATCCTCGGCTATCGCTGCGCCCACCTGGCCAAGGTCTCGGTCAAACCCATCCTGGTGCTCTGCTACAACAAGTCCCTGGCCGGGCGGCTACGCCAGGTGATCGAGCAGAAGGGCCTCGGCGAACGGGTGGTGGTGCAGAATTTCCACGCCTGGTGCGCCGAGATGCTCACCGCCTACCAGGTGGACAAGCCGGACCATCGCCTGCCGGTAGCGGCCAAGATGGAGCAGTACGTGCTGCGCACCATCGAGGGCGTCGACCGTGGCCAGATCCCCCGCGGCCAGTACAGCGCCGTGCTGATCGACGAAGGCCACGACTTCGCCCCCGAGTGGTTCACGCTGGTGGTGCAGATGGTCGACCCCAGCACCCAGTCCCTGCTGGTGCTCTATGACGACGCCCAGGCCATCTACCGCGGCAAGGGCGGCAGGAAGGCGCTGGACTTCAGTTTCGCCAGCGTCGGCATCCAGGCTCAGGGCCGCACCACCATCCTCAAGCTCAACTACCGCAACACGGTGGAAATCCTCGCTGTCGCCCGCGCCTTCGCCACCGAGCTGCTGACCAGCCGCGACGCCAGTGAAGACGGCGTCCCCCTGATCGCCCCGGAAAGCGCCGGCCGCCGCGGCCCCTTCCCCGAACTCATCCAGTGCGGCAGCGACCGCGAGGAATGGGACCTGCTCATCACCCGCATCCGCAACGAGCAGGCGGGTGGCCGCCAGCTCAGCGACATGGCCATTCTCTATCGCAGCACCAGCCAGGCCTACCAGGCCGAATACGAACTCAAGAAGGTCGCCATCCCCTACCGCTGCGGCGCGAGCAACAAGGGCCGCGCCCAACTCTACGACGCCGAAGACAGCGTGAAGATCGTCAGCATGCACTCCAGCAAGGGGCTGGAGTTTGGTTTGGTATTGATTCCCGGACTAGGCGAAATGCCCAAGCAGGGCGAGCCGGAGGCGGATGAGGCGCGGTTGTTGTATGTGGCGATGACGCGGGCGATTGATCGGTTGGTGATGACATACAAGCATGAGTCAGAATTCACGAGAAAGATAAAGATTAGTCTAGAAAAATAACAGCTGCATTATTCAGGGACGAAAAATGAGCAAACCCATTGAAACCATAAACACCAGCATTTACTTACTAAAAAGTCACAAACCCAAAGAAGCCCAATCCAAAATAGAGAGCTTTTGCGATGAAATCCACCCATTAATCGAAAACATTCCAGACAGCTTCTTTTTCCTACTCCCATTCACATCAGACATACCCAAATGGCTTGCAGCAGCCCACACTTTAGTTCCAACAGAAGAAAAACCTAATGCTACAAGCCAGTCCCCTAGCGCTATAATTTGGATAAACCATAGAGGAAAAACTTTCGCATTAACCTTTGGCCATGCCCATTCCAGACTTAAAGAAGAGTGGATAGAACCCGATTTTGGAAAGATTATAGCCCTATCGACAATACCCCAAAACCAGGTCCAAGAGGTCAAAGCCGAACAGGTATTTGCAAAACGACATATCGCAAGTGAAAGAGCACCTCAGGCCTCATCTGCGAAAGAATTTGGCTTTGAGTCGGACCGTGACCTTGTATCTGCAGTAGAGGGCACTCCAGAAGCCAGATATCAAAATACTCTAGGCGAAAAGATTCGAGGAGGCACCGCCCTAAAAATTGAAATTCAGATACACAGAATACTTGAAACGATTGACCTTCTAATAGAAAGACACGAATCAAACGAACATCTAGATAGATGGCCACAGGCAAACAATCTAAGCCCAGTAAAAGACACTGATAAAGTTTTAATCTTGGATGGTATTTTAAATTCCATCCTATGCTCTACGGACGCCAACCTTAAAATCACCTTAGCAGCACCTAACGAAAAAAATGGGGAAAAGCCTTATCCCCACCACTTTGTCATTGGCAGAATTAGTTCAACCCCAGCTACATCACCCTACCTGTCGCTTTCAAGCTGCAAGCAATACCTTGATAGCAAGAAGCTCCCTATGAATCTTGAAAATTCATACGGCACCACAATAAACATGCTTGATGAAAATCGAGAACGGATAGGTAGTTGCTCCATGTACTCTTGCATTGGAGCCGAAGTTTCTGAAGATGGGAAAACATACATAATCTCATCAGGTCACTGGTACCTAGCCAATCATCAATTTATAGAGCAAACGCACAAAACCCTTCAAACTCTCAGCCCACCACCATATCTGTTAGGTACCTGGGACAAGAAAAGCCACGAGGGCGAGTATAATGAAACAGCCTGCCTTTCAGACTCATCCCTCTGGCTCTTTGACAAAGAACTAGTAAACTTTGGAGGAGGGACATCACGCTTTGAGTTTTGCGATATTATGCACTGGCCAACTCGAACTCTATACTTCGTAAAACACCCTGCAGGCTCCGCAGGAGTAAGCCACCTTTGCGAACAAACGAGACGCACTGCAGAGATATTTTTTAGCGCAGACGATAGCTATCGAAAGAAACTAGCTGAGCGCATACAAAAAATGGGCAAAAGCTGGGATACAAGTTGGATTTTGAGCCAACCTAAAAGACATGAGTGGAATCTCTGCTTAGCACTTATGGGAAAAGATCACATGGCACTTCCATTCTTCGCAAAATGCGGAATTGCAAGATTATTGAGAGAACTAGAAAAAGGTGGTTATAACGTCTGCTTTCAAGAAGTCTAAAGTCACCCATTAAATCAAGAAACTGAATATTATTACTGTCTCATCAACAACCCCACAAACGCCTCCGCCTGCGGCGACACCTCATCCCGGCGCCTGAGCAACCACACCGCCGAGGTCGCCTCGGGATCGTCCAGCTCCCGATAGACCAGCCCTTCCATCTGGGTGCGTTGATAGGTGGCGGGCAGCACGGTGACGCCAAGGCCGGCGGCGACCAGGCCGAGGATGATGAGGACTTCGCTGGCCTCCTGGACGATGCGCGGGGTGAAGCCGGCGCGGGCGGCGAGGGTGTGCAGCTGTTGGTAGAGACCGGTGCCGAAGCTGCGCGGGAAATAGACGAAGGGCTCCTCGGCGAGTGCGGCCAGGGGCAGCGGCGCGGTGCCCTGCTGGGCCAGCGGATGGTCGTGTCTCAGGGCGACCACCAGGGGTTCGCGGAAGAGTTCGACCGCCACCAGAGCATCGGGCAATTCGATGGGGCGGATCAGGCCGATCTGCAGGTTGCCGGCGAGCATGGCGTCGATCTGTTCACGGCTGCTCATCTCCTGCAGTTGCAGGCGCACCTCGGGATAGGCGCGGCGATAGGCGAACAGCGTCTTGGGGATGGTGGCGACGAAGGGCGAAGAGGCGCTGAAGCCCACCTGCAACTGCCCCGTCTCGCCACGGCCGGCGCGGCGGACCCGTTCGGCGGCGCGCTCGCTGGCCAGGAGGATCTGCCGGGCTTCGTCGAGAAACAGCCGGCCGGCTTCGGTGAGGGCGACGCGTCGGTTGGTGCGCTCCAGCAGACGCGTGCCCAGTTCGGTCTCCAGGGCCTGGATCTGCTGACTGAGCGGCGGCTGGGAGAGATTCAGGCGCTGGGCGGCGCGACCGAAGTGCAGCTCTTCGGCCACCGCCACGAAGTACCTCAGGTGGCGCAATTCCATGTCGTCTCCATTGAGTCGTAAAACCTATCAATCGAGACGGACAATATATTGGATATATGACAGCGACCAGCCTAGGGTGATGAGATCAGACCTGCCCTGAGGTACCCGTGAACACGTCCCGGTCGTCCGCCACGCCCCCTGCCCCGCCGCTGGAAACCCGCCCTGCCGCCAATGAGCCGCAGCACGCACCGGACGCCTTCATCGAAAAGGGGACGCCGCAATTCCTGCGCACCGCCCTGGCGCTGTTCTGCGGCGGCTTCGCCACCTTCGCCCTGCTCTATTGCGTGCAGCCGCTGATGCCGATCTTTTCCCAGGCCTTCGGCCTCACCGCCGCGGCCAGCAGTCTGTCGCTGTCCCTGGCCACCGGCCTGATGGCCTGCGGCCTGCTGGTGACCGGGCCGATCTCCGATGCCATCGGGCGCAAGTCGGTGATGGTCTATGCGCTGTTCGCCGCGGGTGGCTTCACCCTGCTCAGCGCCCTGATGCCCACCTGGGACGGCATCCTGGTGACCCGCGCCCTGGTGGGATTGTCGCTGGCCGGGGTGGCCGCAGTGGCCATGACCTACCTGGCCGAAGAGGTGCATCCCGAACACCTGGGCTATGCCATGGGCCTCTATATCAGCGGCAACGCCCTGGGCGGGATGTCCGGCCGGGTAATCAGCGGGGTGCTGGTGGATTTCGTCTCCTGGCGCATCGCCCTCGGCGCCCTGGGGGTGCTGGCGCTGGTGGCGGCGCTGCTGTTCAAGCGCAGCCTGCCGGCCTCGAAGCGCTTTCAGCCGCGGCCGCTGCGGCCGCGCAGCCTGCTCGCCGGCTATGCCCTGCACTTTCGCGATGCCGGGCTGCCCTGGCTGTTCCTGGAAGCCTTCCTGCTGATGGGCGCCTTCGTCACCCTGTTCAACTACATCGCCTATCGCCTGCTGGCCGAGCCCTATCATCTGAGCCAGGCCTGGATCGGCGTGCTGTCGCTGGTCTATCTGGCGGGGATCTACAGCTCGGCCAAGTTCGGCAGCCTGGCCGATCGTTTCGGCCGCCGGCAGGTATTCGCTGGCGCCATCGTGCTCAAGCTGTGCGGTCTGCTGCTGACCCTGTTCACCCCGCTGTGGCTGGTGCTGCCGGGCATGCTGCTGTTCACCTTCGGCTTCTTCGGTGCCCACTCCGTGGCCAGCAGCTGGGTGGGTCGCCGGGCGCGCCAGGCGCGTGGCCAGGCGTCGTCGCTCTATCTGTTCAGCTACTACGCCGGCTCCAGCGTGGCGGGCACCCTGGGCGGTGTCTGCTGGCACCTGGGGGGCTGGACCGGCGTCGGCCTGTTCATCGGCGCCCTGTTGCTGGTCGCCCTGGCGGTGGCCGTGCGGCTGTCGAAACTGCAGCCGCTGCCGACGGCCTGACGACCTGCCTGGATCGCTGCAGTTGCGGCGGACGGCCTCTGGAGCGGCCTCTGCAGCCCTGATCGCGATAACCTTCAGTCACAGCGACGCCCTTACCTTCATCCCCCCTCCACAAATCGAGGCTTTCACTGCCGCTCGTCGCACGGAGCGGCGTTTCGTGCCCTGAAAAGGGGCTCTCTACCTCCCGCCACGCTAGCCTGTCCCTGGCTTGGCGGCGCGACTGTCACCCCTTCGCAAAGTTCAGACAAATGTTTGCCTAGGGTGGGAGCCGCTTGGATAATGCGCGCCGAACGCTGCAATACCCTGCTCATCAGGGATAGATGAAACGGCAAGCACGCAAGGCTCCGGGGTAGATTCGGCTGTGAACATGCACTTCCAGATTAGCGATTGGCGCGCCTGGGCACCTGGTCTTGGCGACCAGGACGCCTGGCGGCAGTGGTGCGCCGCGCCCTGGCGTCCGGCGGACGACGGCAGCCAACCCGATGCCAGCTTCCTGCCGGCCATGCAGCGCCGCCGCCTGAGCCGGCTGGCGCGCATGACCTTCCAGGTCGCCTGGCCGCTGGCCGACGCCCATAGCGCCCCGCTGCCGCTGATCTTCGCCTCGCGCCACGGCGAGACCCCGCGCACCCTGGCCATCCTCCAGGAACTGGCCCGCGGCGAGCCGCTCTCGCCGACCCAGTTCAGCCTTTCGGTACACAACGCCATCATCGGCCAGTGGTCGATCCTGCGTGGCGATCACAGCGAGATGAATGCCCTGGCCACCGGTCGCGACGGTCTCGAACACGCCGTGCTGGAGGCCTGCACCCTGCTCGCCGAAGGCGCCAGCGGGGTGCTGGTGGTGATCGCCGAAGAGGCGCCGCCGACGCTCTATGCACCGCAGATCGACGATGTCCCCTTTCCCTATGCCGTGGGCCTGCTGCTCACCCCTGGCAGCGGCCATGGCCTGAGCGGCGCACCGGCCCCGGCGGATGCCGCGACCAGCGTCTGGCCCCATGCCCTGGAATTGCTGCGCCTGCTGGAAGCGCCTGGCGCCCTGCACCTCGCCTATGCCGGGCGCGCCTGGCACTGGCAGGCGGAGGCCTGCGGATGAGCGGCCGCCTGGACTACGGCTATCGACTGCTGGCCACGGGACTCAACTTCGTGGTGTTCGGCTGCGGCGCCCTGGTCTTTCGCCTGCTGATCCTGCCGCTCCTGCTGGTGCTGCCGGGCGATCCCCTGCGCCGCCGCCAGCGTGCGCGGCGGGCCAATGCCCGGCTGTTCCGCTTCTTCGTCGCCTTCATGGTGCTGACCCGGGTGATGAACCTGCGCATCCAGGGCCGCGAGCGGCTGGGGCGTCCGGGCCAGCTGATCATCGCCAACCACCCCTCGCTGATCGACGTGGTGGTGCTCATCGGCCTGGTGCCCGACGCCAATTGCGTGGTCAAGCGGGGCCTCTGGCAGAACCCCTATCTCAAGCGGCAGATCCAGGCCGCCGGCTATATCAGCAACAACGGCAGCGCCGAGATGCTCGACGAAGCCGCCGACGCCCTGCGCGAAGGCCAGACGCTGATCATCTTTCCCGAGGGTACCCGCACCACCCCCGGCGAGCCGCCGCGCTTCCATCGTGGCGCCGCGGCCATCGCCCTGCGCGGCGCCCGCTGCATCACCCCAGTCATTATCCGCGTGGTGCCCAGCACCCTGACCAAGGCCACACCCTGGTATCGCATTCCCGCGCGGCGCTTCGACTTCCAGCTGGAAGTGGGCGCCGACATCGACCCCACCACCTTCGCCGGGCGGCCGTTGCCGCTGGCGTCGCGTGAACTCAACGACCAGCTGCACCAGCTCTACCTGAAGGAAACCGGCAACCATGACTGATCTCAACCTTGAGCTCAAAAGCCTGATCATCGAGGCGCTCGGCCTCGAGGACGTCACCGTCGACGACATCGGCGACGACCAGATCCTGTTCGGCGACGGCCTGGGCCTGGATTCGGTGGACGCCCTGGAACTGGGCCTGGCGATCCAGAAGCGCTACGGCATCCGCATCGACGCCGAAGCCAAGGACACCCGCACCCATTTCGCCAACGTCAACGCCCTTGCGGCCTTCGTCGCCGCCCAGCGCGCCGCCTGAGGAGATTGCCATGCAAAGCCGTGAAGCCATCTTCGAGACCCTGCGCAGCGCCCTGGTCGAACTCTTCGAACTGGAGCCCGAGCGGGTGACCCTGGACGCCAACCTCTACGAGGACCTGGAGATCGACAGCATCGACGCCGTCGACCTGATCGACCACCTGCGCCGCCAGACCGGGCACAAGATCGCCGCCGAGCAATTCCGCCAGGTGCGTACCGTGGGTGACGTGGTCGAGGCCGTCCATCGCATCAGCCAGGCGGACGCCTGATCCGCCGCCTATGAGTGCCCTGCCTTCCCGCTCCCCCCTGGGCCTGGTCGCCAGTGCCCTGCTGCTCCTGCTCGGCCTGGCCTATCCCTTCGCCGTCTACTTTGGCCTGCAGCACCTTTCGCCGCGCCTGTTCGCCGCCGGCCTCGGTGCCCTCTGGGGCCTGCGCCTGCTGCAACCCGGCCTCAACGGCCTGCAGCGCGGCACCGCCCTGGTCGCCCTGGGCTTCTGCCTGCTGCTGGCCCTGAGCGACGCCGCCGTGCTGCTGCGCTGGTATCCGGTGCTGCTCAGTCTCTTCCTGCTGGCGGTGTTCGGCCTGAGCCTGCTGCGCGGCCAGCCGCTGATCGAGCGCCTGGCGCGGCTGCGCGAACCCGAGCTGCCACCCCGTGCGGTGCGCTACACCCGCCGGGTGACCCAGGTCTGGTGCCTGTTCTTTCTGTTCAATGCGCTCACCGCCGCTGCCCTGGCGCTCTGGGCGCCGCTGGCCTGGTGGACGCTCTATACCGGCGTCATCGCCTATGGCCTGATGGGTCTGCTATTCGCCGGTGAATGGCTGGTCCGCCAGCGCGTGCGGAGGCTGCCATGACGTTCACCCCTCTCGCCGACCTGCTGGGCATCGCGAGCCCGCTGGATGCGGCCCTCAAGCAGCGCGCCCTGAGCCTGGCGGCGGCCTTCCAGACCGCTGGCCTCAAGCGCCTGGCGCTGCATCTGGACGATGCCGAGGACCTGGCCTGCGCCCTGCTCGGTGCCTGGCGCGCCGGCATCGAGGTGATCCTGCCGGCCGACGCCCAACCCGCCACCCGTGCGCGCCTGGCGCCGACGCTCGATGCCTGGCTCGACGATCTTGCCGGCTGGATAGCCGCCGAGCCCCTGGCGCCCGCCGCGCTCGACCTCCAGGCACCGCTGCTGACCCTGAGCACCTCGGGCTCCAGTGGCGCGCCCAAACTGATCGCCAAGCAGCTGTTCCAGCTGGCCAACGAGGTCGCTGCTCTGGAGCGGCTGTGGGGTGGCCCTCTTGGCGACGCGACCCTCCTTGGCAGCGTTTCCACCCAGCACATCTATGGCCTGCTGTTTCGCGTGCTCTGGCCGCTTTGCGCCGGTCGCCCCTTCGCCCGCCAGGCGCTGCCCTTCACCGAGGAGCTGCAGCGGGAGACCGCCGCCCTGCTGCGCGCGGGCCGCCGCGTGGTGTGGATCAGCAGCCCGGCGCTGCTCAAGCGCCTGGGCGAGAACCTCGACGACGCCGTCCTCGCCCAGGTGGTACGGGTGTTTTCCTCCGGCGGCGTGCTGCCGGAAGCGGCGGCCACGGCCTGCCAGAACCGTTTCGGCCAGTACCCCACCGAGGTCTATGGCAGCTCCGAGACCGGCGGCATCGCCTGGCGCCAGGGCCCACAGCCCTGGCAGGCCTTCGCCGACCTGGAGCTGGGCCAGGACGCTGACGGCGCGCTCTGGCTGACCTCGCCCTATCTGCCCCAGGGCGTGCGCGAGCAGACCATGGACGGCGTCCGCCTGCTGGATGAAGGCCGCTTCGAACTGCTCGGGCGCCTGGATCGCATCGTTAAGCTGGAAGAGAAGCGCATCGCCTTGCCGGCACTGGAAGCGCGCCTGCTCGACCATCCCGCCGTCGCCGACGTCCGCCTGGGCGTGGTGCAACAGGGCCGCGCCCTGCTCGGCGCTCTGGTCGCCCTGAGCGAAAGCGGCCTGCACCAGCTGCGCAATGGCGGTCGCCGTGCCCTGGTGGCCGAGCTGCGCGAACACCTGGTCGGCCACTGCGAGGCCATCGCCCTGCCGCGCCGCTGGCGCCTGCTGCTGGCGCTGCCCTACAGCGCCCAGGGCAAGCTGGCCCAGGCCGAGGTGGAGCGCCTGCTGGCCCAGCCACGGCCAGTGGAGATCGAACCGCTCGGCGTCGAGCAGACCGCGGACGGCTGGCGCCTGGAGCTGGAAGTCGCCCCGGACCTGGCGTTCTTTTCCGGCCACTTCCCCACGGCGCCGGTGGTGCCCGGGGTGGTGCAGGTCGGCTGGGCCCAGCGCCTGGCCCGCCAGCACCTGGATCTGCCCGCGGACTTCGCCGGGATGGAGGTGCTGAAATTCCAGCAGCTGCTGCGCCCCGGCGATCGGGTGACCCTGACCTTCCACTTCGACGCCACCCGCAGCAAGCTGCACTTCGCCTTTCGCCAGGGCACCGCGGCCTGCTCTTCCGGGCGCATCCTGCTCGAGGAGGCGCAGCCATGAGCTTTCGGGCCTGCGCGGTGATCCCGGTGTTCGACCATGAGCACGCCCTGCCGCTGGTGGTCCAGGCGCTGCGCCAGCGCGCCCTGCCCTGCGTGCTGGTGGACGATGCCTCCAGCCCCGCCTGCGCCCAGGTGATGGACGAGCTGGCGACCCAGCCCGATGTCCATCTGCTGCGCCTGCCGGTCAACCAGGGCAAGGGCGGCGCGGTGATGGCCGGACTCGCCGAGGCGCAGCGGCTGGGCTTCACTCATGCCCTGCAGGTGGATGCCGACGGCCAGCACGACCTGGCCGACGTGGCCGCCTTTCTCGCCGAGGCCCAGGCTTATCCAGACGCGCTGATCTGCGGCTATCCGCAATTCGACGACTCGGTGCCCAGGGGCCGGCTCTATGCCCGCTACCTCACCCATGTCTGGGTGTGGATCAACAGCCTGTCGCTGGCGATCCGCGACAGCATGTGCGGCTTTCGCGTCTATCCGCTGGCGCCGACCCTGGCGGTGATCCGCGCCGGCGGCCTGGGCAAGCGCATGGACTTCGACCCGGAGATCCTGGTGCGCCTGGCCTGGCGCGCGCAGCCCATGCGCTGGCGACCGACCCGGGTGCATTATCCGCTGGATGGCCGTTCGCACTTTCGTCTCTGGCAGGACAACGTGCTGATCTCGCGCATGCACACCCGGCTGTTCTTCGGCATGCTGCTGCGCGCGCCGCGCCTGCTCTGGCGTCGGGTGCGCGCGTGAGCGGCCACTGGGCGCAGCAGCGCGAGCGTGGCAGTCCCGTACTGATGCGCCTCACCGCCTGGCTGGCACGGCACCTGGGCCGCCGCGCCATCGCTCCGCTGCTGCGGCTGATCGTGCTGTACTTCTTCCTGTTCGGCGCCCGCGCCCGCCGTGGCATCCGCGAATACCAGCAGCGCCTGGCCCACTGGAGCAAGCGTCCCGACCTGCAGCCCAGCTGGCGCAGCGGCTATGCCCAGTTCATGGCCTTCGCCGAAGCCCTGCTGGACAAGCTCGACGCCTGGAACGGCCGCCTCGGCCTGGATCAGGTGCAGTTGCACGATCCGGATCAGGTGCACAGCCGCATGCACGCGCCGCGTGGCGAGATCCTGGTCACCGCCCACCTGGGCAACCTCGAAGTCTGTCGCGCCCTGGCCCAGCTGGGGCGGCGGGTGCGCCTCAATGTGCTGGTGCACACCCGCCATGCCGAGGCCTTCAATCGCCTGCTGGAAGAGGCTGGCGCCAGCGATCTGCGGCTGATCCAGGTCAGCGAGCTGGACCCGGCGGTGATGCTGCAGCTCAGCGAGCGCCTGGAACGCGGCGAATGGCTGGCCATCGCCGGTGACCGGGTGCCGCTGCACGGCGGCCGGACCGTCGAGGTGGATTTCCTCGGCGCCCCGGCGCCCTTCCCCCAGGGCCCCTGGCTGCTGGCGCACCTGCTGCGCTGCCCGACCAACCTGCTGTTCTGCCTGCGCGAAGCCGACGGCTACCACCTCTACCTGGAAGACTTCGCCCCGGCCCCGGCCTGGCGTCGCCAGGAGCGCGCCGCCGGCATCCAGGGCCTGGCCCAGGCCTATGCCGAGCGCCTTGCCGCCCATTGCCTCAAGGCGCCGCGGCAGTGGTTCAACTTCTACCCCTTCTGGAGTCGCGATGAACGCTAGTGTTCGCTTTGGTAGCCAGGCCCTCGCCATCGAAGACCTGGTCGCCCTGGCCGAGGGCCGCGCCCAGGCCGAATTGCAGGACGACGCCGCCTTTCGCGACGGCATCGCCCGCGGCGCCCGCTTCGTCGAGTCGCTGCTGGCCCGCGAGGGCTCGGTCTACGGCATCACCACCGGCTATGGCGATTCCTGCGTGGTCGCCGTGCCCCTGGCCCAGGTCGAGGCGCTGCCGCGCCAGCTCTATACCTTCCATGGTTGCGGCCTGGGCCGCCATCTGGATGCGGCGGCGACCCGCGCGGTACTGGCCGCGCGGCTGCAGTCGCTGTGCCAGGGCGTCTCCGGGGTGCGCGTCGAGTTGCTCGAACGCCTCACCGCCTTCCTGCGCGAAGACCTCCTGCCGCTGATCCCGGCAGAGGGCTCGGTGGGCGCCAGTGGCGATCTCACCCCGCTGTCCTATGTCGCTGCCGCCCTCTGCGGCGAGCGCCAGGTGCTCTGGCGCAATGAGATACGGGAAGCGGCGGACGTCCATGCCGAACTGGGCTGGACACCGCTGGTGCTCAGACCCAAGGAAGCCCTGGCGCTGATGAACGGCACCGCGGTGATGACCGGCCTGGCCTGCCTGGCCTTCTCCCGCGCCGAGTACCTGCTGCGCCTGGCAACCCGCATCACCGCGCTCAATGTGGTGGCCCTGGCCGGCAACCCCGAGCACTTCGACCAGCGCCTGTTCGCCGCCAAGCCCCATCCGGGCCAGGGCCAGGTGGCCGCCTGGCTGCGCGCGGATCTGGCCGCAGAGGGTCCGGCCGCGCCCCTGCACCGCCTGCAGGACAGATATTCGCTGCGCTGCGCGCCCCATGTGCTGGGGGTGCTGGCCGACAGCCTGCCCTGGCTGCGCCAGTTCATCGAGACCGAACTCAACAGCGCCAACGACAATCCGCTGATCGACGCCGAAGACGAGCGGGTGCTGCACGGTGGCCACTTCTATGGCGGCCATATCGCCTGCGCTATGGACAGCCTCAAGACCCTGGTGGCCAACGTCGCCGACCTGCTCGATCGCCAGCTCGCCCTCTTGGTGGATGCGCGCTACAACCACGGCCTGCCGGGCAATCTCTCCGGCGCGGCGGCCGCGCGGGCCATGCTCAACCACGGGTTCAAGGCGGTGCAGATCGGCGCCAGCGCCTGGACCGCCGAGGCGCTTAAGGGCACCCTGCCGGCCAGCGTCTTCTCCCGTTCCACCGAATGCCACAACCAGGACAAGGTCAGCATGGGCACCATCGCCGCCCGCGACGCCCTGCGCGTGCTGGAGCTCACCGAGCAGGTGGCCGCCGCCACCCTGCTGGCCGCCCAGCAGGGCGTCTGGCTCAGGTGCGAGCAGGGCGGGCAACCGCCCGCGCCCCTGGCCGCCATGCACCGCGCGCTGGGCGAGACCTTCCCGCCGCTGATCGAAGACCGTGCTCTGGAAGCCGAATTGCGCCAGACCCTGACCCTGATCCGCGCCCGCCACTGGAGGCTCTATGCGTAAGACCGGTGCCCTGCAGGTCGAGGTGGAGATGCAGATCCCCTTCTTCGACGTCGACATGATGGAAATCGCCTGGCACGGCCATTATGTGAAGTACCTGGAGGTGGCGCGCTGCGCGCTGCTCGACCGCCTTGACCATAACTACCTGCAGATGCGCGACTCCGGCTATGGCTGGCCGGTGATCGACCTGCAGATCCGCTACATCCGCCCCCTGCTGTTTCAGCAGCGCGTGCGGGTAAGGGCCGATCTGGTGGAGTGGGAGAACCGCCTCAAGCTCAACTACCTGATCACTGACGCGGCCACCGGCGAGCGCCTGACCCGCGCCAGCACCGTGCAGGTCGCCGTGGACCTGGCCAGCCGCGAGATGCAGCTGGCCTCGCCCAGGGTCTTCATCGACGCCGTGGAGAGGGCCCTGACATGCGCGCGCTGACCGCTCTGCTATTCATCCTGGCCGCGCCCCTGGCCCAGGCCTTCGATCTCGACGACCTGGCCGTCCAGTTGGCGCGTTCCGCGGCGATCGAGGGCAGCTTCGTCCAGCAGCGCTATCTGCGCGCCCTGCCGCAGCCGCTGACCAGCAGCGGTCACTTCACCCTAGCCCGCGGCCTGGGCCTGCTCTGGCGGCTGGAAAAGCCCCTGGCGCAGACCTATCGCATCACCCCCGGGGCCATCGCCAAGCAGACGCCGACGGGCTGGACGCCCTTGCCCGGCAGCGACCTGGCCGCGCGCCAGAGCGCGCTGTTCCTGGCCGTGCTCGGCGGTGATCGCAGCGGCCTGGAGCGCGACTTCGAACTGGCCCTGACGGGCGACGCCAATCACTGGCAGCTGCGCCTGACGCCGCGCGGCGCCCTGCTCAAGCAGGTGTTCGACGGCATCCTCATCCAGGGCGGCGCCCTGGTCGAACAGGTGGAAATCCGCGAGACCCAGGGCGACCGCAGCCTGCTCAAACTGGACGGCCAGCCTGGCGACACCCTGAGCGCCGAGCAGCGCGCGGTCTTCCAGTGACCCGGCTGCAGCGCCCCTTCCTGCTGTTCCTGCTCGCCCTGCTGGCGCTCAGCGCCTGGCAGTGGCGCCACGGACCTCCGGTGGCGGCCGACTTGCTGGCGCTGCTGCCCCAGGGCGCCGGTGATGCCCTCACCCTGCAGGCCGAGGCGCGCATGGCCGAGCCGCTCAATCGCGAGGTGCTGCTGCTGGTGGGTCACCCCCAGCGTGAGCGGGTAGCCACCTTGGTCGAGCGCCTGGGTCAGGCCTGGTCGCGAGAGCCGCTGTTCGAGAAGGTGCAGTGGCAACTCACGCCGGACCTGCCCGGCCTGCGCCAGCAACTCCTGGCCAGCCGCCTGGCGCTGGCACCGGGGCCGGCGCGCGACGAGTTGCTCAAGACGCCCGACAGCTATCTGCAGGCCCGCGCTGCGGCGCTCTTCGATCCCTTCGCCGGCGCCGGCGCCCTGCCCCTGGAGCAGGACTGGTTCGGCCTCGGCCTGCTGCTGCAGCGCCAGCTCACCCCGGCCAGCAAGGTGCAATTCGACGCTGGCAGCGGCTTGCTGCTGACCCAGGGCGATGGCCTGACCTGGGCCCTGATCCACGCCCGTACCCGCGCCGATGCCTTCGACTTCGATGCCCCGCCCCGGGTGGAAGCCCTGATCGAGGCCGCCCGCCGTGAGGTGGTCGCGGATGGCGGTCAGCTACTCGCCGCCAGCGGCCTGAGATACGCCGCCGCCGGCCAGGCCACCGCCAGTCGCGAGATGTCGCTGATCGGCGGCCTGGCCACCCTTGGTACCCTGGCCCTGCTGCTGGGGCTGTTCCGCCGCTGGCGGGTGCTGCTCAGCCTGCTGGCGGTGGGCGTGGCGCTCCTGGCCGGCAGCGCCGCCTGCGTGCTGCTGTTCGGCCAGATCAACGCCCTCACCCTGATCCTCGGCGCCAGCCTGACCGGGGTGGCCGCCGACTATCCGCTGCACTACCTCAGCAAGAGCTGGAAGGGCGGCCCCTGGGACGCCACGGCCATCCTGCGCGAGACGCTGCCGGGATTGTCCCTGAGCCTGGCGACCAATCTGCTGGGCTACCTGGCGCTGGCCTGCACGCCCTTTCCGGCGCTGACCCAGGTGGCGGCGTTTTCCGCCGCCGGCCTGATCGGCGCCTACCTCACCACCGTCTGCCTCTTGCCGGCCTGGTGGCAGCGTCTGGACCTGGCACCGCCCGCCGCGCCGCTGCGGCTGATGCAGCGCCTGCTCGACCTGCGGCTGCGCCTGCTGGCGCGCACCGGCAGCCTGCCGCTGCTCCTGGCGCTGCTGGCCTTTTGCGGCGCGGGCGTCTTGCAACTGCACCTGCAGAACGACCTGCGCCTCTGGCTTGGCCAGGACCCGGCCCTGACCCGCGAAGCCCAGGCCATCGCCCGTCTTACCGGGCTGCAACCCACCAGCCAGTTCTTCCTGGTGCGCGGGGCGGATGCCGATGAGGTGCTGCGCCGCCAGGCCGCCCTCGGTCAGCGCCTGGATAGCCTGGTCAGTCAGGGCCAGCTGCAGGGCTACCGCGCCCTTAGCGGCCTGGTTGTGCCTGCCGCGGCCCAGGCCGAATTGCGCCAGGCCCTGGCCGGTTGGGGCGAGCGCCTGCAACCCCTGCTGGCGGTAGGCATACCGGCCGAGGCGCTGGACGCCGAACTCAAGCAATTGCAGCAGTTACCCGACCTGAGTCTCGACCAGGCCCTGGCCGGCCCGCTGGGCGAGCCCTGGCGACCGCTCTGGCTGGGCCGCGCGGCCGATGGCGGCGCGGCCGGCCTGGTCAGCCTGCAAGGGCTGGGCAACGCCCAGGTGCTGCAGACGGTGGCCGCGGGCCTGCCCGGCGTGCAGCTGGTGGATCGCCTCGGCGAATTGCGCGGGTTGTTCGTCCATACCCAGCGCCTGGCGGTGGAACTCAAGCTGCTGGCCTCGGGCGCCATCTTCCTCCTGCTGCTCTGGGCCTTCGGTCGCCGCGCGGCGCTGCGTATCGTCTGCCTGCCACTGCTGGCGGCCCTCGCGGCCCTGGCCTGCCTGGGCTGGCTGAGCCAGCCGCTGACCCTGTTCAGCCTCTTCGCCCTGCTGCTGATCACCGCCATCGGCGTGGACTACGCCATCCTCATGCACGAGGCCATCGGCGGTGCGGCGGTCAGTCTGCTCGGCGGCCTGCTGTCCGGCGTCGGCAGCTGGCTGTCGTTCGGTCTGCTGATGCTCAGCAGTACCCCGGCCATCGCCAACTTCGGCCTGGCCATCAGCCTGGGCCTGGTGTTCAGCTTCCTGCTGGCGCCCTGGGCTTCGCCCCCCGTCTCCCACGAAAAGGACCTTCGTCATGGTTGAACATCACCCCCTGGTCGTCATCGGTGCCGGCCCGGCCGGCGCCGTGGTCGCCGCCCTGCTCAAGCGTCGCGGCCATCCGGTGCTGGTGCTGGAAGCCCAGCACTTTCCGCGCTTTTCCATCGGCGAGAGCCTGCTCTCCCACAGCCTGGACTTCGTCGAGGAAGCCGGGATGCTGCCGGCGGTCGAGGCCGCCGGTTTCCAGACCAAGGTCGGCGCCGCCTTCGCCTGGGGCGAGCGCTACACCGACTTCGACTTTCGCGACACTTATAGCGGTGGCCGCAGCACCTTCCAGGTCCAGCGCGGCCCCTTCGACAAGATCCTTGCCGATGACGCCGCGCGCCAGGGCGTGGCGATCCGCTACGGCCAGCGCGTCACCGCCGTGACCCTGGGCGAAGGCGGTGAAAGGACCCGGATCGAGGTGCTGGGCGACGACGGCCAGGCCTATGCGCTGACCACCGACTTCCTGCTCGACG
This sequence comes from Pseudomonas sp. PS02302, assembly GCF_029959585.1. NCBI lineage: Bacteria > Pseudomonadati > Pseudomonadota > Gammaproteobacteria > Pseudomonadales > Pseudomonadaceae > Pseudomonas > Pseudomonas sp. PS02302. The sequence goes on along the minus strand of NZ_JASCON010000078.1, from coordinate 7,945 downwards.
CCAGCGGCTACGGGCGGGTGCTGCCGCGTCTGCTGGACCTGGAAGCCCCTTCGGACTTCCCGGTGCGTCGCGCCCTCTTCACCCATGTCGAGGATCGCATCGACGATCCCGGCTTCGACCGCGAACGCATCCTCATCACCACCCATCCGACCCTGCGCGACGTCTGGTTCTGGACCATCCCCTTCAGCGACGGCCGCACCTCGCTCGGGGTGGTGGCCGCCGCCGAGCGCTATGCCGGACGCGCCCCCGATCTCGCCACCTGTCTGCGCGACTGGGTGGCCGAGACCCCGAGCCTGGCCCGGGTGCTGCACAATGCGGTCTGGGATACCCCGGTGCGCGAGCTGGGCGGCTATGCGGCCAACGTCAAGCGCCTGCACGGCCCCGGCTTCGCCCTGCTGGGCAACGCCGCCGAATTCCTCGATCCGGTGTTTTCATCGGGCGTCACCATCGCCCTGCGCTCGGCCAGCCTGGCTGCGCCCCTGGTGGATCGCCAGCTGCGTGGCGAGGTGGTGGACTGGGAGGGCGAATTCGCCCGACCGCTCAAGGCGGGCGTCGATACGTTCCGTGCCTATGTGGAGGGCTGGTACGATGGCAGCTTCCAGGACGTCATCTATTTCGAGAACGCCGACCCCGAGATCCGCCGCATGATCTGCGCCATTCTCGCCGGCTACGCCTGGGACCTTCGCAACCCCTTCGTCAAGGAGCCCAAGCGGCGCCTGCGCCTGCTCGTCGAGCTCTGCCAGCTGAATTCGGCCCATCCTGCATGACCCTGCCCCGACCGTTCGTCTTCGCGCTGGCCTGCCTGCTGCTGCTCGCCGCCTGCGCCAGCCAGCCGCCGCTGCCCAGCAGTCCGCCGCCGCTGGCGCGCGCCCTCGTCTACCAGGTGGAGCGCCAGACCGCCGAGGGCAATGACGCCCTGCTGCTGGCCATCCAGCCGGAAGGCCAGGCCCTGCGCTTTTCGCTGTTCGATCCCCTGGGCGTGCCCCAGGCGCGCCAGCGGCTGCTCGACGGCGCCTGGCACGCCGACGGCCTCTTGCCGCCCAATCCCCGGGCGCGCACCTTCTTCAGCGTGCTGCTGTTCGCCCTGACCCCGACCGACCAGTTGCCGCGGGCCTATGCCGCGGGCGACTGGCACAGGGACGCCGACGGCAGTCGCCGCCTCAAGGACTGGCAGGTGCGCTATCCCGCTGCCGAGCGCCTCGAGCTGGAGGCGCCGGACGGATCGCGCTATCGCCTGACCCTGCTGCCGGAGTCCGCACCTTGAGTGCCTACCTGAATGCCCTGGGACTGCTCTGCGCCCTGGGCGAGGGCAAGGCCGAGGTGGCGCGCGGTCTGTTCGCCGGCGACACGGCGGGCATGCAGCCCACCCCGGGCTGGATCCCCGAGCGTCAGCCACCGGTGGGTACCGTCAGCGCCCCGCTGCCGGCCTGGCCAGCGGCCTGGACGCCCTATTTCAGTCGCAACAACCAGCTCCTGCTGGCGGCCCTGACCGAGATCGAGCCCCAGGTGCGCCAGGCCATAGAGCGCCATGGCCGCGCCCGCATCGGCGTGGTGCTGGGCACCAGCACCTCGGGCATTCACGAGGCCAGCCAGGGCATCGCCGTGCACCAGCGCAGCGGTCAGCTGCCCGAAGGCTATCAGTACGCCCAGCAGGAACTGGTGGCGCCGGCGGATTTCCTCGCCCGTTACCTGGGCCTGAGCGGCCCCTGCTACGGCCTGTCCACCGCCTGCACCAGCAGCGCCCGCGCCCTGCTCAGCGCCCGTCGGCTGCTGGTCCAGGGCCATTGCGATGCCGTGCTCTGCGGCGGTGTCGACAGCCTCTGCGGCCTGACCCTGAACGGCTTCGCCGCCCTCGAAGCGGTCAGCGAGTCGCTGTGCAATCCCTTCTCGGTCAATCGTTGCGGCATCAACATCGGCGAGGGCGCGGCGCTGTTCCTGCTGACCCGCGAACCCGGCCCCATCGCCCTGCTCGGCGGCGGCGCCAGTTCCGATGCCCACCATATCTCCGCCCCCGATCCCAGCGGTCGCGGCGCCGTCCAGGCCATGCAGGCGGCGCTGCGCGCCAGCGGTCTGCAGCCGGGCGACATCGGCTATCTCAACCTGCACGGCACCGCCACGCCACACAACGACGCCATGGAAAGCCACGCCACCCATGAGGTATTCCCGGCCGGGGTGCCCTGCTCCTCGACCAAGCCGCTGACCGGCCATACCCTCGGCGCCGCCGGCGCCCTGGAAGCCGCCTTCGCCTGGCTGACCCTGGACCCGCAGCTCAACCCGGCCGGCCAGCTGTCACCGCAGCGCTGGGACAGCCAGGCCGATCCGGCTCTGCCACGCCTGGCGCTGGCCCACGCCGACAGTCGCCTGGACGGTCGTCGCCATGCCATGAGCAACAGCTTCGCCTTTGGCGGCAGCAACGTCAGCCTCATCCTCGGAGCCACGCCATGATCCCCTGGCCTCTTGCCGAGCTGGTGCCCCACGCCGGCGACATGCTGCTGATCGAGGAGATCCTCGCCTGTGACGACCAGGGCATCGAGACCCGCCTGGTGGTGCGCCCCGGCCTCTTCACCGACGCCGACGGCGCCCTGCCGGCCTGGATCGGCGTGGAGCTGATGGCCCAGAGCGTGGCCGCCTTCGCCGGCTGCCAGGCGCGCCGTCGCGGCGAGGCCCCGGCGCTGGGTTTCCTGCTCGGCACCCGCCAGTTCGCCTGCGACGTGGCGGCCTTTCCCGCCGGCGGTGAGTTGCGCATCCAGGCCCAGCCGGCACTGCAGAACGACGATGGCATGGCCATCTTCGACTGCCATCTGCAGGGTCCTGGCTGCCAGGCCAGCGCTCGCCTGAACGTCTATCGTCCGCCCCGGGCGGATCTGTATCTAGAGGAGCCCGCGCCATGAGCGTCGCCCCCGCCCCGGTCCTGGTGACCGGTTCCAGCCGCGGCCTGGGCCGCGCCATCGCCCTGCGCCTGGCCGCCGCCGGGCACGACCTGGTGCTGCACTGCCGCAGCCGTCGCGAGGACGCCGAGGCCGTCCGTGTCGAGGTGGAGGCCCTGGGCCGCACGGCCCGGGTGCTGCAATTCGACGTCGGCGACCGCGCCGCCTGCGCGGCCATCCTCGAGGCCGATACCGAAGCCCACGGCGGCTACTATGGTGTGGTCTGCAACGCCGGCCTGACCCGCGACGGCGCCTTTCCGGCGCTGACCGGGGAAGACTGGGACGTGGTCCTGCGCACCAATCTCGACGGCTTCTACAATGTCCTGCACCCGGTGGTCATGCCGATGATCCGCCGCCGCGCGCCGGGGCGTATCGTCTGCATCACCTCGGTCTCCGGGCTGATCGGCAATCGCGGCCAGGTCAACTACAGTGCCTCCAAGGCGGGGCTGATCGGTGCCGCCAAGGCCCTGGCCGTGGAGCTGGCCAAGCGCAGGATCACCGTCAACTGCGTGGCCCCGGGGCTGATCGACACCGAGATCCTCGACGAGCACGTGCCGGTGGACAAGCTCCTCGAAATGATTCCCGCCGGGCGCATGGGCACCCCCGAGGAGGTGGCCCATGCGGTGGCCTTCCTGCTCGCGCCCGAGGCCGGCTACATCACCCGCCAGGTGCTGGCGGTCAACGGAGGGCTGTGCTGATGAGCGCGCGCCGCGTCGTGATCACCGGGATGGCCGGCGTCACCGCCCTGGGCAGTGACTGGCCGACCATCCGCGAGCTCTTCCTGGCCGGCCACAGCGGCATCCGCCGCATGGACGCCTGGGATCGCTACACCGAGATGAACACCCGCCTGGGTGGACCCATCGTCGACTTCCAGGTGCCCAGCCACTGGACGCGCAAGCAGCTGCGCAGCATGGGCCGCGTCTCCCAGCTGGCGGTAGCCGCCGGCGAGCGCGCCCTGGCCGATGCCGGGCTGCTGGATGACCCGCGCATCACCGACGGCCGCATGGGCGTGGCCTGCGGCTCCTCCACCGGCAGCACCGACGACATCAAGGCGCTGGCCAACATGCTGCTCAGCGACGCCGCGGTGGGCCTCAACGCCAACACCTATGTGCGCATGATGCCGCACACGGCCGCCGCCAACCTGAGTCTGTTCTTTGGTCTCAAGGGCCGGCTGATCCCCACCTCCAGCGCCTGCACCAGCGGCAGCCAGGGCATCGGCTACGCCTACGAGGCCATCAAGTTCGGCCGTCTGCCGCTGATGCTGGCGGGCGGCGCCGAAGAACTCTGCCCCAGCGAGGCCATGGTCTTCGACACCCTCTATGCCACCAGCCTGCGCAACGACGCCCCCCACACCTCGCCGCGGCCCTACGACCGCGGACGCGACGGCCTGGTGATCGGCGAAGGCGCCGGCATCCTGGTGCTGGAAGAGCTGGAGCACGCCCTGGCGCGGGGCGCGCACATCCATGCCGAGATCGTCGGCTTCGGCAGCAACGCCGACGGCCAGCACTCGACCCGCCCCGAACAGGCCACCATGCAGCGCGCCATGGAGCTGGCCCTGGAAGACGCCGGGCTGACGCCGGAGGCCATCGGCTACGTCAACGGCCACGGCACCGCCACCGAACAGGGCGACATCGCCGAGACCCGCGCCACCCAGGCGCTGTTCGGCACCCGCATGCCCATCAGCTCACAGAAGAGCTACCTGGGCCATACCCTGGGTGCCTGCGGCGCCCTGGAATCCTGGTTCAGCATCGCCATGATGAACGAGGAGCTGTTCGTGCCCACGCTCAACCTCGACGAACTGGACCCCCAGTGCGGCGAGCTGGACTATCTGCGCGACGGGCCGCGGACCCTGCGCACCGATCACGTGATGAACAACAATTTCGCCTTTGGCGGGGTCAACACCTCGCTGATCTTCCGTCGCTGGTCCTGATGGCCATAGCCCGAGGTACTCCCATGTTGCGTCGCCTGCTGCTCGTCTCCGCGCTGCTGTTCCTGGCGGCCTGCACCCGCGCGCCCCTGGTGACGCCCCAGGAGGTCTTTCCCGCCGACCGTACGGAGAACGCCGCCGATGTCCGTCGCGCCATCGTCGACACCCTCGAACGCCGTGGCTGGAGCGTCGGCCAGGAAAGCCCCGGCCTGGTGGTCGCCAGCATCGTGGTGCGCGATCGCCACCAGGCCTGGGTCGATATCCCCTACAGCACCAAGGGCTACCAGATCCGCTACCGCGACAGCGCCGGCCTCGACTACGACGGTGAGCGCATCCATCGCAACTACAACAAATGGGTCCAGTTGCTCGACGCCGACATCCGCCGGCAACTGCAGCTGCCCGCCCCCGCAACCGACGCGGAGTGACCGTCCGCAGCCTGCGCGATAGCGCAGAACGCCGCTCTTCAGGCTGACGGCGCGGACGTTCTGGGTTAAACAGTCATCCCCACCACCACAAGGAAGTCGCCATGCGTACCCTAGCCTCCACCCTCGCCCTTGCCCTGAGCCTCGCCACCCTGCTGCCCAGCGCCGCCCAGGCCCGCGACACCACCCTGCAACTGCCCTTCGCCGAAGTCGTCCAGGAAGCCCTGGCCGCCAAGCGTCTGGATGGCAGCGTGAAGTTCTATCTGGCCGGTAATCCGGTGCCGGGCAAGGCCACGGTGGTCAACTCCAGCATCACCACCAACCAGAAGACCAACGCCTTCAACAAGACCGACGAGGTCGCCTGCCGCTGGGTGCTGCAATCGGCGCTGATCCGCCTGCAGGACGCGGCCAAGGCCGCCGGTGCCAATGCGGTCACCGACATCACCAGCTACTACAAGAAGAACGAGTGGAGCGATCCCACCCGCTACGAGTGCCACGCCGGCGCCCTCATGGCCGGTGTCGCCCTCAAGGGCAAGCTGGTGATCCTCAAGTAGATCGGAACGGCGGCGCGGCCGGGTGGGTCTTTCTAGAGACCTACCTAGAGGCCGCCGCCATGCCCACGTTTCGCGTCCATTACCGCAAGGACGGCGAGTCCCGTCAGCTCGACCTCGAGCATCCGCAGGCCAGTCTCGCCCCGCACGAAGCCGCCCTGGCCGTGCTGGAACAGCTGCGCGCCGACGCCGAGAACAGCCTGGCCCTGCCGCCCGCCGATGCCCCCGCCGCGGCCATCCTGCGCCAGGCGGAGGTGCATGGACTGACGGATATCCAAGTGGAGCCGCTGGCTTCGTAGGTTGGCGCTGAGCGCAGCGAAGCCCAACGAGCAGGACTCGCGGTGTTTGGCCACCCTCACCCCAGCCCTCTCCCACAGGGAGAGGGGGCGGTTGAACCCCGCAGCCTTTTCCACTGACGGCCACCACCGCCAACGGTGGACAAGGCACCCTACCCGTAGGTTGGCGCTGAGCGCAGCGAAGCCCAACGGGCGGGACTGGCGGTGTCTGGCCACCCTCACCCCAGCCCTCTCCCACAGGAAGAGGGGGCGGTTGAACCCCGTAGCGTGGAAAACGGCGCAGCCTTTTCCACTGACGGGTGCCGCCGCCAACGGTGGACAAGGCACCCTACCCGTAGGTTGGCGCTGAGCGCAGCGAAGCCCAACGGGCGGGACTCGCGGTGTCTGGCCGCCCTCACCCCAGCCCTCTCCCGGAGGGAGAGGGGGCGGTTGAACCCCGTAGCTTGGAAAACGGCGCGGCCTTTTCCACTGACGGGCACCGCGGCCAACGGTGGACAAGGCACCCTACCCGTAGGTTGGCGCTGAGCGCAGCGAAGCCCAACGGGCGGGACTGGCGGTGTCTGGCCACCTTCACCCCAGCCCTCTCCCACAGGGAGAGGGGGCAGTTGAACTCCGTAGCGTGGAAAACGGCGCAGCCTTTTCCACTAACGGGCTCCGGTACCAAGGGTGGATAAGGCTACGCCGTTATCCACCCTACCCGTACGCTCCTGTAGGTTGGCGCTGAACGCAGCGAAGCCCAACACCACCAGATCTCAGCCCAGGAACAACCGGTACGCCGGATTCTCGGTTTCGTCCCAGTAGCGATAGCCGATGGCATCCAGCGTCGCCAGCAGCTCCGGCCGTTCGGCCTGGCTGGCTTCCAGCCCGGCGAACACCCGGCCATCCGCCGCGCCGTGGTTGCGGTAATGGAACATGCTGATGTTCCAGCGTCCGCCCAGCTTTTCGAGGAAGTCGAACAGCGCGCCCGGTCGCTCGGGGAATTCGAAGCGGAACACCTGCTCCTGGCCGACCCGCGCGGCATGGCCACCCACGGTGTGGCGGATATGCAGCTTGGCCAGTTCATTGTCGGTCAGGTCCAGCACCGGGAAACCCTGGTCGCGCAGCCCCTGTAGCAGCGCCTCACGCGGATCACGCTGGGGATGGGTCTGGACGCCAACGAAAATATGGGCCTCTTCGCCGGTGTGGTAGCGGTAGTTGAATTCGGTGATCTGCCGCCGGCCCAGGGCTTCGCAGAAGGCCCGGAAGCTGCCCGGCCGCTCGGGGATGGTCACGGCGATGATGGCTTCGCGCTGCTCACCCAGTTCGGCGCGTTCGGCCACATGGCGCAGGCGGTCGAAGTTGATATTGGCACCCGAGTCGATGGCCACCAGCACCTGGCCGCCGGAGCCCGCGCGCTCGGCGTACTTCTTGATCCCGGCTACCCCCAGGGCGCCCGAGGGCTCGGTGATGGAGCGGGTGTCGTCGTAGATGTCCTTGATCGCCGCACAGATCTCGTCCGAGCTGACGGTGATCACCTCATCGACATAACGCCGGCAGATCTCGAAGGTGTGATGGCCGATCTGGGCCACGGCCACGCCATCGGCGAACAGCCCGACTCGCGGCAAGACCACTCGCTCGCCGGCAGCCAGGGCCTGCTGCAGGCAGTTGGAGTCGTCCGGCTCGACGCCGATGACCCTGATCTCGGGGCGCAGGTATTTCACATAGGCGGCGATGCCGGCGATCAGGCCGCCGCCGCCCACGGGGACGAAGATGGCATCGAGCCGCCCCGGATGCTGGCGCAGGATCTCCATGGCCACGGTGCCCTGGCCGGCGATGACGTCCG
>NZ_JASCON010000077.1:0-26012 GCF_029959585.1 Pseudomonas sp. PS02302 | reverse complement strand
GTGTTGGGCTTCGCTGCGCTCAGCCCAACCTACGGGGGTGCAGGGGCAGGCCGGATAGCCCCCTCTCCCTTGGGGAGAGGGTTGGGGTGAGGGTCGCTTTCCAGCCAACCTAGGAAGCCTCCACCGGCGGCACGACCAGGGGCGGGAAATGGATGGCCACGCGCAGGCCGTGGCCGCCGGTGGCGGTCGCCAGTTCGATGCCGGCGTCGTGGGCGGTGGCGATGTCGCGGACGATGGCCAGGCCCAGGCCGGTACCGTGGATGCCGCTGTCGAGGCGATAGAAGCGCTCGAAGATGCGTTCGCGCTCCGCCTCGGGAATGCCCGGGCCATCGTCTTCCACTTCCAGCACCGTGGCCCCGGCCTGGCCGCGCAGCCGCACCGTGACCTGACCGCCACGCGGGCTGTATCTGAGGGCGTTGTCGACCAGGTTGTCGAGCAGGTCGCGCAGCTGGAAGGCATTGCCCTGCACGGTCTGCGGCTCCAGTTCGTAGCCCAGGTCGATGCCGTGGCCATCGGCTTGGGACAGCTGGCTGGGCATGGCTTCGCCGATCAGTTCGTCCAGCCGCAGGGGCTCGCGCGGCGGGCTTTCCAGCCGCGCGGTGGCGGCGCGGGCCAGGGTCAGCAACTGGTTGGTCTGGCGGGTCATGCGCTCGGTGGCGGCCTGGAGTTGCGCCAGGGCGGCGGCGCTTTCGGCATCGCCGGCATGGCGCTGGCGCAGCCACTGGGTCAGGGTGCTGATGCCGGCCAGCGGAGTGCGCAGCTGGTGGGCCATGTCGTCGAGAAAGGCGCGCTGGTTGCGCGCGCCCTCGCGGATGCGCAGCAGCAGACCGTTGAGCGCGGTGACGAAGGTGCCCAGTTCGCGCGGCGCACCCTCTTCGCGCAGCGGCGCCAGGTCATCGTAGTGGCGGCTGTCGAGCTGGCGCTCCAGCCGTTCCAGGGGCTTGAGGCCCCGGCGTACCGCCCAGAGCAGCTGGGCGGCGATCAGCAGGGCGACCAGGATCTGCACCGCCACCAGGGTCAGCACCATGCGCTGCAGGGCGGCGGTGTGGCGACTCAGGGTCTGGGCCACGCTGGCCACCACCGGTTGCCCGGCCACTACGCCCAGGCGGCCGACCATGAACACCGAGCGATCGCTGATACGGGTGCGCAGGGCGGTGGTATGGCCGTCGCGCATCTCGTCGGTGATCTCCTGGACCGGCATGGCGGCATCGCCGAACAGCAGCTGGCCGTCGAGGCTGCGCACCGCCAGCCAGACGTGGTCGTGGCTGTTGTGGCGCAGCAGGTAGTCGGCTTCCGTCGGCAGCCACAGGCGGCCGTTGCCATCCACTTCCAGCTGTTCGAGCAGCAGGATCGCCGCATCGGTGAGATCGCCGTCCAGGGCGCTGAACGCCGGTTTGCGGGCGAACTGGTAGCTGACCACGGCGCCGCCGAGATTGACCAGCAGCACCGGCAGCACCAGCCATTTCAGCAGCCGTCGGCGCAGGCTGGGCGCGGTGGCGGTCATGGCGCGGCTTCTTCCAGGCGATAGCCGAAGCCGCGCACGGTGCGGATGCCGACCCCGGAGTCGGCCAGTTTCAACCGTAGCCGCGAGACATAGACCTCCACGGCGTTGTGGGTCAGGTCCTCGCTGCCCCAGGGGGCCAGGGCGTCGATGATCTGCTGCTTGGAGACCACCTTGCCGGCCTGGCGCAGCAGGTGTTCGAGCACCGCCCACTCGCGGGCCGAGAGATCCAGCGGGGTGTCGCCGAGGCGCGCCTGGTGGGCGGCGGTGTCCAGGCGCAGGGCGCCGAGGGCGAGGTCGGCGCTGTTCTGGCCACCGGCGCGACGAACCAGCGCCTTGATCCGCGCCACCAGCTCGGGCACGGCGAAGGGCTTGACCAAATAGTCGTCGGCGCCCACCTCGAAGCCGTGCACCCGGTCGTCGATGGCGTCGCGGGCGGTGAGCAGCAGCACCGGCTGGTCGCTGCCGCGCTGGCGCAGGCGGCGGACCACCTCGAAGCCGTCCAGCCCACCGGGCAGACCGATGTCCAGCACCACCACGGCGAAGCGGGTGGTGCGCAGCCAGGCGTCGGCCTCGGCGCCGTTGCGCAGGAGGTCGACCTGCATGCCATGGCCTTCCAGGACGCGGCGGATGCCGTCGGCGAGGGTGGCGTCATCTTCGACGAGCAGGATGTGCATGGGTGGTCCTCGGATTCAACGCGGTTCGGTCGTCGTGGCGCCGATTATGCACAGGCTCTCAGCGCGGCAGGGTGCAGAAATCGCCCAGCGCCCGCACCAGGGCCAGGCGGTGGAGATCATCGGGGCGTGCGGCGGCGAGATGGGCGGCGAGGGCGCGGTCCAGTTGCGCCGGGCAATCCGCGGCGGCGCGCACTTCGCCGGTGGCGGCGAGACCGCCGAGCAGCCTGGCCTGGAGTTCGTTCAGCTGGGTCCTGAGTGCCGTTAGGTCCGCCGTGCTGGCGGGCAGCGGCTGTTCGGTGCGCCGCCAGGCCTGCAGCAGGCCGTATTGCACCAGCTTGTTGGCTTCCATCTGGGCGGCGAAAAATATCTGGGCGGTGGCCGGGGAGACGCTGGCGGCGGGCGCGGCCTGGGCGACGTCCTGCAGCACCTGGCGTTCGCGGACTTCGTCCAGCACCGGCTTGCCGCTGTCGTGCTTGCTGCGGGCGACCTGATCGGCCAGCGTCAGGCGCTGGGCCATGGCGTCCAGCAGGGCCGGCAGCGGCGCCGGTGCGGCCTGGGCGCCGAGGGCGATACTCAAGAGCGGCAGGGCGAGCCAGCGAACACCCGACATGACGGACCTCCAGGGCAGGGAAAGGGCCCCGAAGCTCGCACGGGGTCGCGGAGTGGTCAAGATGAGCGGGGCAGGGCAGCTGCGCGGGAATGAGGGAGTGGAGGTGGCCCTCACCCCAACCCTCTCCCCGAGGGAGAGGGGGCGTCCGGCGTAGGGTGGAAAACCGCGGAGCGTTTTCCACGCGGGTGCCGTGCTCCCGTGGATGAGGCCGAGCCGTCATCCACGCTACGGAGTCGCGCGCAGGCGGAGCCTGTGGCTTTGGTAGGTTGGGTTGAGATGGCGCCATCGTCGAAGCCCAACACGGCGGAGTCGAGCCTATGCCGGAGCGGCGCCCTCACCCAGCTCTCGCCCAGGGGGGAGAGGGGGCAGAGCGGCGCGGGGGCCGTGCCTCTGTGGCTGAGGCTAGGCCTCCTGCGTCGCCCGTACCTCGGCGGTCAGGGCCTGGAGGCGGGCGTCGAGGGCGGTCAGGGCGCCGGCGTCGGCGGCGGTGTCCAGGCTCAGGCGCAGGGCGGCCAGGACCAGCAGCTCGATGGCATCACCGCGGCGGCGATCGCCCTGGATGGCGACCAGTTCGTCGCGCAGGCGGGCGGCGGCCTGTTGCAGGGCGGCGCGGTCGCCTTCGGCCACCTTGAAACGGTAGCGGCGACCGAGCACCTCCACCTCGTCGTCCGCGTTGGCGGTCGTCACTCGACGCTGGCCGCGTGGCGCTGCTCGGCGTCGGCGGCTACCGCCTGCTCGACGGACTGGGCGGAGAGCAGGGCCAGCAGGCCTTCGACACGCTGGCGGATGCTGGCGCCGTGTTCTTCCTGCTCCAGCAGACTCAGTTGCAGGGTGTCGTTTTCCTCGCGCGCGGCCAGCAGGGCCTGCTCCAGCTCCTGGGTGCGGGCGGTCAGGCGCTGGTTGTGCTGCAGCAGGCCGCGGATGGCGGTTTCCAGTTCGCTCAGGGTGTTGTCCAGCATGGGCGCGGTCGTCTCTCGTGTCAGGTTCGGGACTGCCAAGGCGGCAGGGGTCAGCATTCTAGGCCTCTCACCGACCACCGGCACCCCCTTCGTCACGGGCTAAGCCCTTGTTTTGCCAAGAGGTTCACGGGGGTGGCCAGCGAGCTGACCGGCTGTCAGGCAGTTGTCAGGTTGCGCTAAGGGGGCCGTAAGGCAAGACGCCTTAGCCTGGGCTCATCGCGTCGGCTGTCCTGTCCCGGCGCCCCTCGCTTCGGATGAGCCGCCATGACCGATCTGTCCCAGAGCACCGCCCCGCGTCAGCTGGACGAGCCTTTCCTGCCGTTCTCGCGGCCCAGCATCGGCGCCGAGGAAGTGGCCGCGGTGAGCAAGGTGCTGACCTCGGGCTGGATCACCACCGGGCCCCAGGCCAACCTGCTGGAAGAGCGCTTCGCCGATTCGGTGGGCGCCGCCCACGCCGTGGCCCTGTGCTCGGCCACCGCCGCCATGCACGTGACCCTGCTGGCGCTGGACATCGGCCCGGGCGACGAGGTGATCACCCCCTCGCTGACCTGGGTCTCCACCGCCAACATGATCACCCTGATCGGCGCCACCCCGGTGTTCGTCGACGTCGATCGCGACACCCTGATGGTTTCCGCCGAGCAGGTGGCCGCCGCCATCACCCCGCGCACCAAGGCCATCGTGCCGGTGCACTACGCCGGCGCCAGCTGTGACCTGACCCCGCTGCGCGCCCTGGCCCGCGAGCATGGCGTGGCCTTGATCGAAGACGCCGCCCACGCCGCCGGCACCCGCTACCAGGGCGAGTCCATCGGCCAGCGCGGCACCGCCATCTTCAGCTTTCACGCCATCAAGAATCTGACCTGCGCTGAAGGCGGCATGCTGGTGACCGACGACGCCACCCTGGCCGAGCGGGTGCGCCGCTTGAAATTCCACGGCCTGGCGGTGGATGCCTTCGACCGTCACGCCCTGGGCCGCAAGCCCCAGGCCCAGGTGCAGGAGCCCGGCTTCAAGTACAACCTCTCGGACATCCACGCCGCCCTGGCGCTGGTGCAGCTGGATCGCCTGGGCGACATCAACAGCCGCCGCCGGCTGCTGGCCCAGGCCTACACCCAGCGCCTGGCGCACCTGCCGGTCGCGCCTCTTTCGCTGCCCGACTACGCCCAGACTCACGCCTGGCATCTCTACATCCTGCGCATCTGCCCCGAGCGTTGCGGGATGGAGCGCGAAGCCTTCATGGCCGGCCTCAAGGCACGGGGCATCGGCACCGGCATCCATTTCACCGCCACCCATCTGCATCCCTGGTACCGCGAGCGCTGGCCGGCGCTGGCGCTGCCCAACAGCGAATGGAATTCGGCCCGGCTGTGCTCCATCCCGCTGTTTCCCGACATGACCCTCGCCGACGTCGACCGCGTGGTCGGCGCCATCGAAGACCTGCTGGAGAAAGGCGCATGAAGCCCTATGCCATCGACCGGGTATCCGTGGTGATCCCCGTCTACAACGAAGAAGCCAGCCTGCCGGAACTGCTGCGCCGCACCCGCGCCGCCTGCCGCCTGCTGGATTGCCAGGTGGAGATCATCCTGGTCGACGACGGCAGCCGCGACCGCAGCGCCGAACTGCTGCAGCAGGCCGCCAGCGAGCCGGATAGTCCGGTCGTGGCGGTGCTGCTCAATCGCAACTACGGCCAGCACTCGGCGATCCTTGCCGGCTTCGAGCAGGCCCGTGGCGATCTGATCATCACCCTGGACGCCGATCTGCAGAATCCGCCGGAAGAGATCCCGCGCCTGGTGCACACCGCCGCCCAGGGCTACGACGTGGTCGGCACCGTGCGCCAGCAGCGCCAGGACTCCTACCTGCGCACCCTGCCGTCGCGGCTGATCAATCGCGCCGTGCAGCGTTCCACCGGCGTCGCCATGCGCGACTACGGCTGCATGCTGCGCGCCTACCGTCGCCAGGTGGTGCAGTCGATGCTGGCCTGCCACGAGCGCAGCACCTTCATCCCGATCCTGGCCAACAGCTTCGCCCGCCACACCACCGAGATCGAGGTGGCCCACGCCGAGCGCGAACACGGGGATTCCAAGTACGGCTTCCTCAAGCTGATCAACCTGATGTTCGACCTGCTGACCTGCATGACCACCACCCCGCTGCGCATGCTCAGCCTGTTCGGCGGTGGCCTGGCCATCTTCGGCTTCCTCTTCGCCGCCCTGCTGCTGGTGCTGCGCGTCACCCACGGCGCCGAGTGGGCGGCCGATGGCGTGTTCTCGCTGTTCGCCGTGCTGTTCATCTTTACCGGCGCCCAGTTCGTCGGCCTCGGTCTGCTCGGCGAGTACCTCGGCCGGGTGTACCACGACGTCCGTGCCCGGCCCCGGTTCCACGTGGAACAAGTGATCCGCGCCGCCACCCTTTCTCCTTCGCCGGCGCCGCTGCGCCAGGTCCAGTAACAGGAAAGCCCCTGATGAAAACCGCCATCGTCTTCGCCTACCACGACATCGGCTGCGCCGGCCTCGCCGCGCTGATCCAGGCCGGCTATCCCATCGCCGCCGTCTTCACCCACCCGGATGACCCAAGCGAGAACCGCTTCTTTGGTTCGGTGGCCCAGCTCTGCGCCCGCCACGGCATCCCGGTGCACGCCCCGGAAGACGTCAACCACCCGATCTGGGTCGAGCGCATCCGCGCCCTGGAGCCGGATTTCATCTTCTCCTTCTACTACCGCAACCTGCTGTCCAACGACGTCCTGGCCTGCGCCAAGCGCGGCGCCTACAACCTGCACGGCTCGCTGCTGCCGCGCTATCGCGGTCGCGCCCCGGCCAACTGGGTGCTGGTCAACGGCGAGACCGAGACTGGCGTGACCCTGCATCGCATGGTCCAGCGCGCCGACGCCGGCGCCATCGTCGCCCAGCAGCGCGTCGCCATCGCCGCCGACGACACCGCCCTGACCCTGCACGCCAAGCTGCGCGAAGCCAGCCAGACACTCTTGCGCGACAGCCTGCCGGCCCTGGCCGAAGGCCGCCTGACCGAACGCGAGCAGGACGAGAGCCAGGCCACCACCTTTGGCCGCCGCAGCGCCGCCGATGGCGAGCTGCAGTGGAGCCGTCCGGCCGTGGAGCTGGGCAACCTGGTGCGCGCCGTGACCCAACCCTATCCGGGCGCCTTCGGCTGGATCGGTGATCGCAAGCTGATCGTCTGGAGCGCCCTGGCGCGTCAGGAAGCCCATGGCCAGGCCCCCGGCAGCGTGCTGAGCCTGGAGCCGCTGCGCATCGCCTGTGGCGAAGGCGTCCTGGAAATCCAGGCCGGCCAGTTGGGCGACAACGGCCTCTATCTGTCCGGTCCGCAACTGGCCCGCGAAGCCGGCCTGGTGGCCGGTGCCCGCCTGCACCGCCAGGATCGCCGCGCCAAGCGCCGCACCCGGGTGCTGATCCTCGGCGTCAACGGTTTCATCGGCAACCACCTCTCCGAGCGCCTGCTGGCGGACGGCGAGTACGAGGTCTATGGCCTGGACATCGGCTCCGACGCCATCGAGCGGCTCAAGGCCGATCCGAATTTCCACTATGTCGAAGGCGACATCTCCATCCACACCGAGTGGCTGGAATACCACATCAAGAAGTGCGACGTGGTGCTGCCGCTGGTGGCCATCGCCACCCCCATCGAATACACCCGCAATCCGCTGCGCGTGTTCGAACTGGACTTCGAGGAAAACCTCAAGATCGTTCGCCACTGCGTGAAGTACGGAAAGCGCGTGATCTTCCCGTCCACCTCCGAGGTGTACGGCATGTGCCAGGACGAGCGCTTCGACGAAGACCGCTCCAACCTGGTGGTCGGCCCGATCAACAAGCAGCGCTGGATCTACTCGGTCTCCAAGCAGCTGCTCGACCGGGTCATCTGGGCCTACGGCGCCAAGGGCCTGAAATTCACCCTGTTCCGCCCGTTCAACTGGATGGGGCCGCGCCTGGATCGCCTGGACTCGGCGCGCATCGGCAGCTCCCGCGCCATCACCCAGCTGATCCTCAACCTGGTGGAAGGCACCCCGATCAAGCTGGTCGACGGCGGCGCCCAGAAACGCTGCTTCACCGACGTCGACGACGGCATCGAGGCGCTGTTCCGCATCATCGAGAACCAGGGCGGTCGCTGCGACGGCCAGATCATCAACATCGGCAATCCGGACAACGAAGCGAGCATCCGCGAGCTGGCCGAAGAGCTGCTGGCGCAGTTCGAGGCCCATCCGCTGCGCCATGAATTCCCGCCCTTCGCCGGCTTCCGCGAGGTGGAGAGCAAGAGCTTCTATGGCGACGGCTACCAGGACGTGGCCCACCGCAAGCCCAGCGTGGAAAACGCCCGCCGCCTGATCGACTGGCAGCCGAGCACCGCCATGGCCGCCACCGTCGGCAAGACGCTGGACTTCTTCCTGCGCGAAGCCATGGCGCAGCGGGAGGCCTGATGAACACCCTGATCCCGGCCAGCCTGCGCATCGACGTGGACACCTATCGCGGCACCCGCGAAGGGGTGCCGCGGCTGCTCGACCTGCTGGACGAAGCCGGGGTCAAGGCCACCTTCTTCTTCAGCGTCGGACCGGACAACATGGGGCGCCACCTCTGGCGCCTGGTGAAGCCCACCTTCCTGTGGAAGATGCTCAGATCCAAGGCCGCCAGCCTCTACGGCTGGGACATCCTGCTGGCCGGCACCGCCTGGCCGGGTCGGCCGATCGGCCGCGACCTCGGTCACCTGATGCGCGAGACCCGCGCTCGCGGCCACGAGGTCGGGCTGCACGCCTGGGATCACCATGCCTGGCAGGCCCATACCGGCAGCTGGAGCCTGGAGCGCCTGGGCGCCGAATTCGGTCGTGGCCTGCAGGCCCTGGAAGACATCCTCGGTGGCAAGGTGGACTGCTCCGCCGCCGCCGGCTGGCGCGCCGATCCGCGCGTGGTGCTGGCCAAGGAAGCCTTCGGCCTCAGATACAACAGCGATTGCCGCGGCAGTGCGCTGTTCCGCCCGCGGCTGGGCAACGGCAGCCACGGCACCCCCCAGGTGCCGGTGGACATGCCGACCTTCGACGAGGTGGTCGGTCCGGAGCTGGCCGCCGGTGACTGGAACAACTATCTGCTCAAGCGCTTCCGTCCGGGGGCGCTCAACGTCTACACCCTGCACGCCGAGGTGGAAGGCATCGCCTTCGCCGAGGACTTCCGCGCCCTGCTCAAGGCGGCGCGGGAGGAGGGCGTCCTGTTCCTGACCCTGGGCGACCGCCTGCCGGCCGATCCGCGCCAGTTGCCCGCGGGCAATCTGGTGCGTGGCAGCCTGGCCGGACGCCAGGGCTGGCTGGGCGTGCAGGCATGAGTCGGCGGCGCCTGTGGATGCTGCTGCCGCTGGCGCTGCTGGCCTATGCCTTGCCGCTGGCCTGGCGCGGCCTGTGGATTCCGGACGAGTCGCGCTATGCGCAGATCGCCCAGGAACTCTGGCGGCGTGGCGACTGGGTGGTGCCGCACTTCCTCGGCTTGCCCTATTTCGAGAAGCCCATCGGCGGCTACTGGACCCAGGCCATCGCCCAGGCCTGGCTCGGTGATTCGCTGCTGAGCGTGCGCCTGGTGCCACTGCTGGCCAGTCTCGCCACCGCCGCCCTGGTGGCGCGCCTGACCCGGCTGATCTGGCAGGACCGCCCGCTGGCGCTGCTCGCCGGGGTGGTCTATCTCTCCTGCGTGGCCGTGGCGGGGCTGGCCACCTACGTCACCCTCGACGCCCAGTTCGCCTTCTGGATGGCGCTGGCGCTGCTCGCCCTCTGGCAGGCCCAGGCCGCTGAAACCCGTAGCGCGGCCCTGGGCCAGTGGGCGCTGCTGGGACTGGCCTGTGGCTGCGGCCTGCTGACCAAGGGCTTTCTCGCCCTGGTGCTGCCGGTACTGGTGGCCGTGCCCTTCTTTTTCCTCCAGCGGCGCCTGGGCGAGTTGCTCCGCCGCGGCCCCCTGGCGGTGCTGGTGGCGATCCTGGTGGTGGCGCCCTGGGCACTGCTGGTGGCCCGGCGCGATGCGGATTTCTGGAATTTCTTCTTCTGGCACGAGCACATCCAGCGATTCGCCGGCCAGGATGCCCAGCACGAGCGGCCGTTCTGGTTCTATGGCCCGGTGCTGCTGCTGGCCATCCTGCCCTGGGCCGGCCTGCTGCCGCGTACCCTGGGCCGGACCTGGCAGGAGCGCCGCCATGCCGGTACCGCCTTCCTCGGCATCGCCGTGGTCGGCCAGTTGCTGTTCTTCAGCTTCAGCCGCGGCAAGCTGCCCACCTACCTGCTGCCGACCCTGGCCGCCCTGGTGCCGCTGCTGGCGCGCACCCTGCTGGAGGCGGGCCGGCGCGACGCCACCGGTGCCCTGCGCCTGAACGGCCTGTGCAATCTGCTGCTGGGCCTTGCCGGTGTTGCCGCCCTGCTGATCTATGGCGGTCGCCTCTACGAGAGCGGCGAAGGCCTGACCCGCACCCTGGCCCTGCTGGCGCCCCTGGCACTGCTGCTGGCCGGCCTGGCCACCCTGGTCTGGCCGCGGCGCACCCTGCTGGCGCCGGCCCTGGCGCTGTGGGTGCTGCTGCCGCTGCTGTCCATCGCCCTGCCCAACAGCCTGGTCGACAACAAGCTGCCAAGCACCTTCATCCAGGCCCAGCTCGGTCATTTCAAGAATGCCGGCCTGCTGGTCAGCAACGACCTCGGCGTGGCCGCCAGCCTGGCCTGGGCCACCCACCGCGACGACGTGGTGCTGGTGGGCGGTCCGGGCGAGCTCAAGTACGGCTTCGCCCGCGAGCCGGCCAGCGGTCGCCTGATCGAAGAGCGCGACCTGGCCGCCTGGCTCGCCGCCCATCGCGACCAGGGTCCGGTGGCCATCCTCTTGCGGGTCGACGGCCCCAGTGATCGCCAGCTGCTCGACAGCCTGCCCGAGCCCGGCGAGAGCATCGCCAGCGAGCGCCTGGTGCTGCTGGTCTATCCGAGGCCGGCGCCATGACCGCCCTCGACGGCCTGCTGATCGCCGTGGTGATCGGCCTCACCTGCGCCGGCCAACTGGGCCAGAAGCGCGCGGTGACCGCCGGCAATGCCCTGGCCGCGCGACTGCGCTCGCCCTGGCTGTGGGGCGCCCTAGTCTGCCTGGGCCTGGCCCTGCTGGTCTGGTGCGCGGTGCTGCAGCGGGTGCCGGTGGGCGTCGCCTATCCCTTGCTCTCGCTCAACACCCTGGCGGTGACCCTGCTGGCGCGCCTGGTGTTCGGTGAGGCGGTGGATGCCCGCGCCTGGTGTGGCTGCCTGTGCATCGTCGCCGGCGCCGCCCTGCTGGGAGGCCAGCTATGAACGGCCTGTTGCCGCTCGGCCTGAGCATCCTGCTCACCACCCTCGCGCAACTGTCTCTGCGCGCCGCCCTGGTGCGGCTGCCGGCGATGGCCACCTGGCTGAGCACGCCGTCGGCGCTGTTCGACGCGGCCGGGCTGCTGCTGGCCCTGGGCATCCTCTGCTACGGCCTGTCGCTGCTGGCCTGGCTGGCGGCCCTGGCGCGCCTGCCGCTGGGCCGCGCCTATGCGGCGCTCGGCCTCTCCTACGTCTTCGTTCACCTCGGCGCGGCCTGGCTGCCAGGCGCCACCGAATCCTTCACCCCCTGGAAAACCCTGGGCGTCGCGCTGGTCGTGGCCGGCGTCGCCCTCGTCGGCGGGCCCCGCGCCAGCGCCGCTCCCACCCTGAGGAATACCCTATGAACATCAGCGTTTTCGGCATCGGCTACGTGGGTCTGGTGCAGGCCGCCGTGCTGGCGGAAGTCGGCCACCAGGTGGTGTGCATGGACATCGATCGCGCCAAGATCGACAAGCTCAAGCGCGGCGAGGTGACCCTCTATGAGCCGGGTCTGGAAGAGCTGGTGCGCAGCAACCTGGCCGCCGGCCGCCTGGTATTCACCCACGAGGCCGCCGAGGCCGTGGCCCATGGCGCCGTGCAGTTCATCGCCGTCGGCACCCCGCCGGCCGCCGACGGCTCGGCCGATCTGTCCGCCGTCTTCGCCGTGGCCGGAACCATCGCCCGCCTGCGGCGCGAGCCGCTGATCGGCCAGCCGGTGTCCCGCGATCCGCTGCTGGTGGTGAACAAGTCCACCGTACCGGTGGGCACCGGCGACCGCGTCCGCGCGCTGATCCACGAGGTGCTCGCCGAAGAGGGTCGCACCCTGCACGTGGAGGTGGTCTCCAATCCGGAATTCCTCAAGGAAGGCGCCGCCATCGCCGACTGCAAGAAGCCCGATCGCATCGTGGTGGGCACCGATTCGCCGGTGGCCCGCGACGTGATGCGCGAACTCTATGCGCCCTTCAACCGCAACCATGACCGCATCCAGTGCATGGACCTGCGCAGCGCCGAGCTGGCCAAGTACGCCGCCAACAGCCTCTTGGCGGTCAAGATCAGCTTCATCAACCAGATCGCCGAACTGGCCGAGCACGTCGGCGCCGACATCGAGGCGGTGCGCCAGGCCATCGGCGCCGATCCGCGCATCGGCCACCACTTCATCTACCCGGGCTGCGGCTACGGCGGCTCCTGCTTCCCCAAGGACCTGCAGGCGCTGATCCGCACCGGCGAGGAAAACGCCGTGGAGCTGGACCTGCTGCGCGCCGTGGAAGCCATCAACGTGCGTCAGAAGACCAAGCTGTTCGAGCGCATCAACACCTACTTCGACGGTGACCTGCGCGGCCGCACCTTCGCCCTCTGGGGGCTGGCCTTCAAACCCAACACCGACGACATGCGCGATGCGCCCAGCCGGGTGCTGATGGAGGCCCTCTGGGAGGCCGGCGCCAAGGTGCGCGCCTTCGATCCGGTGGCCATGGCCGAGGCCCAGCGCCTCTATGGCCACGACGAGCGCCTGGCGCTGATGGGCACCCCCGAGGCCGCCCTGGCCGGGGCCGATGCCCTGGTCATCTGCACCGAATGGCAGCAGTTCAAGGCACCGGACTTCGATCTGATCGCCCGCCAGCTCAACCAGCCGGTGATCTTCGACGGTCGCAACCTGTTCGATCCCGAGCGCATGGAGCGCCGCGGCATCGAATACTTCGCCATCGGGCGTGGCGCCGCCCTGGGCGGTCCCCAGGTCGCCCGCCGCGTGGATGCCGCCTGATGGTCTCGCCCATGCCCCTGACCCCACGCAGCGCGCCCCTCTTCGCGCTGCCGGCGGCCAGTCGCCTGCGCCGCGAAAGCCTGCTGCTCGGGGTGGCCGCCACCCTGATGTTCACCCTCGGCATCTGGAACCAGGCGCCCCAGGGCTTCGACGGTCGCTGGGCGGTCTTTCTCGGCGAGATGTTTCGCCATGGCCCGTCCTTTTTCGCCACCACCTACGGCCAGCCCTATCCGGACTATCCCGGCACCGCCACCTGGCTGAGCTGGCTGGCCGCACGGGTGATCGGCGCGCCCAATCACCTGGCCAACGTGCTGCCCACCGCCCTGGCCTCGGCCGCGGTGCTGGCGCTGACCTATCGCCTGCTGGCCGACACCCGCCGCACCTGGGCGCTGCTCACGGTGCTGCTGGTGGCCCTGACCCCGCAATGGCTGGAAAAGGCCCGCGCGGTCTGCCTGGACCAGCTGGTCGCCCTGGTGGTGCTGCTCTGCTTCTACCTGCTCCATAGCGCCGACCGCGACGGCCGCCCGCTGCGCCGCCTGCTGGTACTGCCGCTGTTCGCCCTGGGCTTCGCCATCCGCGGCCCGCTGGGGCTGATCGAGCCCTGTGGCGTGGTCTGCCTCTACTGGCTGGTGGTCGCCTGGGGCGAGCCGGCGCGGCGCACCCTCGCCGTGCAGCGCCTGCTGGGCTACGGCCTGGCCGGTCTGGCCTTGCTCGCCCTCGGCTGGTGGACGCTGATCCAGCTGGCCCATCACGAGGGCGGGGCGGACTTCGCCGCCGAGGTCTGGCACATGCAGGTCAGCGGCCGGCTGGACGAAAGCGGCAAGCCGTTCTGGTTCTATCTGCAGCTGGGGCTGTATCGCTATCTGCCGGTGCTGCCGCTGGCGCTGCTGGTGCTGCTGGCCGAGCGCCGTCGTCTGCTGGCCTGGCCGCACACCGCCCAGCGCCGCCTGCTGCTGGGCCTTGCCGGGAGCGGTCTGCTGATCCTGGTCGGGTTGTCCATCCCGCACTTCAAGCGCGCCTACTATGTAGTGCCCATGGTGCCCTTCCTGGCTGCCATCGCCGCCCATGGCCTCCTGCGCGCCGAGGGCTGGTTCCGCCGGGTCGCGCCGCTCTACACGGCACTGGTGCTGGCGCTGCCGGGGCTGGCCCTGGTGGCCATGCTGGTCTGTCGGCATCTCTGGCAGCGCCACGGCTACTGGCCGGATGTCTCCCTGGCGTTGCTGGTACCGGTCTTCGTCGCTCTGCAGCTCGCCGCCCTGGTCAGCTGGCGCCGGCTACACGGCAACCGCCGCCTGCTCACGCTGAGCGCCCTGGCGCTGGCCGCCCAGTGGCTGATGCTGGTCACGGTGGTGGAGCCGGCCCAGGACCTGCAGTACGACACCCGCGGCTTCGTCCAGCAGGTGGAGGGTCTGCGTCAGCAGCAGCCGGGTCCCCTGGTGTTCTTCGGCCTCGGCCAGGACAGCTGGGCGATCCGCTACATGATGAACCTGGACCACGACGAGCAGCCGATCTTCATCGCCCGGCCGCAGGTCGCGGACCTGGCGCACCTGCCGTCCGGCGCCTGGATCATCCTCGCCCGCGACGACCGTGAACTGCTGGCGGGTACCCCGCTGGCCGACCTCACCCCAGTGCTGGGTCGCCGCCTCAACGGCAATCCCTGCCTGGTGTATCGCCTGCCCTGAGGTACCCGGAGCCGCTCGCCCTAGCGGTCGGCTCCGGATTCTCGCGACAACTCCAGGATGCGGTTGCGCCCCTGCTCGGCGACCAGGTAATGACCGTCGCCGCGGCGGATCAGGGTCTGCGCCGAGCGCAGGTGCGAGAGCACCGTGACCAGCTGGCCGTCGGGCTGCACCAGCAGCACCCGGGCGCCGTGGGTGGCGTCTTCGGTGATCCACAGGCCGTCGGCCGAGCACTGCACGAAGCCCGGCGCGTCGAGACCCGCGGCGACCAGGGTATCGGTACCCCCGGGTTGCCACTGCTTGACCCAGCCCTTGGCCTTTTCGGTATAGAACAGCCGGCCATCCGGGCAGCGCGCCACCCCTTCGCCTTCTTCCAGGCCGTCGCGCAGCACCGCCAGGCGGCGTTGCAGCGGGTCGTAGCTGAGCAGGCGACCGCGCGGCAGGTCTTCGATGGCATAGAGGGTCTGGCCATCGGTGGCGACGCCCTCGACGTCGTTGCCGTCGAACAGGGCCTGGCGCTGGCCATCGCGCAGGAGAAACACCGGCAGCGGCCCGCCTTCCTGGCTGACCACCAGGCCGCCCTGGAACATGACCAGGCCATCGGGCTTGGACAGTTCGCCCAGCACCGGCTGGCGCTCGCCGCTGGGCAGCAGCCGCAGCAGGCCGCCGCGGCGACTGGAGAATTCCTGGGTCACGAACAGGCCGCCATCGGCATCCAGGGCCAGGGCGCTGACCATGGGGATGTCGGCGGCGAATTCCCGATAGCGCCAGCCCTCGGCCGCACTGACCGGATGGAAATGCCGCCAGGCCGGATAGGCGAACCCCGCCGCCAGCACGGCGACGCCCAGCGCCAGACCCTGGCGCCAGCCCAGGCGCGGAACACGTCGCATGGCGACCTCTCGAGGTTGGGGGATGACCCTGCAGGCTAGCGGCCCGCGCGTGAAGATTCCGTCGCCGGCACCCCGGGTGAGGGTGCCGGCGGGGCGGCGCCTCAGGCGGTGAGGAAGGCCTCGGTCAGCTTGACCCAGTAGCGCGCGCCGACCGGCAGCAGGGCGTCGTTGAAGTCGTAGGCCGCGTTGTGCAGGTTGGCGCTCGGGCCATTGCCGACGAACAGGTAGCAACCGGGCACCTGCTGCAGCATGTAGGCGAAGTCCTCGCTGGCCGGGATGGGCGCGAAGGGATGCAGGGCCTCGGCGCCGAAGTGCTCGACCGCCACCTGGCGGGCGAAGGCGGTGGGGCCGTCGTGGTTGACCAGCACCGGATAGCCGCGCTGGTAGTCCAGTTCGGCAGTGGCGCCGAAGCTTTCCGCCTGGGCGCGCACCAGGGCGCCGATGCGCTGCTCCAGCAGGTCGCGGGTGCTGTCCTGGAAGGCGCGGATGGTGAGCTTCATCTCCACCGCATCGGGGATGACGTTGGAGGCCTCGCCGCCGTGGATGCTGCCCACGGTGATCACCGCGGTGTCCAGCGGCGCCACGTTGCGCGAGACCACGGTCTGCAGCGCCATCACCGTGGCCGCACTGGCGACGATGGGGTCGACCGCCTTGTCCGGCACCGCGCCGTGGCCGCCCTGGCCGCGGATGCGCAGGAGGGCGGTGTCGGACGAGGCCATGGCGGCGCCTTCGACGAAGCAGAACTTGCCGGTGGGCACACCGGGCATGTTGTGCAGGCCGAACACCTGGTCGCAGGGGAACAGCTCGAACAGGCCGTCCTGCATCATTTTCAGGGCACCGCCCAGGCCTTCCTCGGCCGGCTGGAAGATCAGGTGCAGGGTGCCGTCGAAGGCGCGGGTCTCGGCCAGGCAGCGGGCGGCGGTGAGCAGGGTGGTGGTGTGGCCGTCGTGACCGCAGGCATGCATGCGGCCCGGGTGCTGGCTGGCGTAGTCGAGGCCGGTGGTTTCCAGGATCGGCAGGGCGTCCATGTCGGCGCGGATGCCCAGCACCTTGCTGCCGCTGCCGGCGCGCAGGGTGCCGACCACCCCGGTGCCGCCCAGGCCGCGATGGACTTCGTAGCCCCAGCCCGCGAGGGCGGCGGCCACCAGGTCGCTGGTGCGCTGTTCCTGGTAACCCAGTTCGGGATGGCGGTGGATGTCGCGGCGCAGGGCGACCATTTCCGGCAGGTAGCCGGCGATATGACGGGCGGTGGCGTCTTGATCCGCAGCAGTGGCAAGGCTCATGGCGATCTCTCTCAATCCAGGTGGCGTTCGGGATAGCTCAGCAGTGCCAGCCATCCTATCAGCAGCATGACGATCAGGTACCAGGCCGGGGCGAGCGGGCTGCCGGTGGCCTCGATCAGCCAGGTGGCGATGAACTGGGCGGTGCCGCCGAACAGGGTCACCGCCAGGGCGTAGGTCATGGCCAGTCCCGTGGCGCGCACCGGCCGCGGTAGGCCGGCGAGGATCAGCAGCAGCCCGGCGGTCATGTTGACGCTCATGGCGGTGATCACCACGAAGCGGGCGGCGAAGGCCAGGCCCTGGGTGGTGGGGTCATTCAGCCAGACGAAGGCCGGGTAGATGCCCAGCAGGGCCACCGCCAGACTGACCAGGGCCACCGGCTTGTAGCGCCCGAAGCGATCCAGCAGCAGCCCGGCGGCCAGGGCGGCGGCCATCTGTACGGCGCTGGAGGCCACCCCGGCCAGGTAGGCGCTGGTGGCCGGCAGGCCGACGATGCGGGTCATGTAGGTGGGCATGTAGAACTGCATCAGGTAGGTCAGCAGGGTCGCCGACATCACGATCAGCAGGCCCAGGCCGAAGCGCCGCGGATGCTCGCGCAGAAAGGCGCGCACCGGACCGCCCTCGACCGTGCCGGCGCCGCTCCAGGTCTCGTCCACCTGGCGGCGGATATAGAGGCCGACCGGAATGATCAGCAAGCCGACCAGGAAGGGGATACGCCAGCCCCAGGCGTGCAGCTCGGCCTCGGACAGGCTGCGGCTGAGCAGGGCGCCCAGGGCGGCGCCGAGCAGGGCACTGCCGCCCTGGCTGATGACCTGCCAGCTGACATGGAAGCCGCGCCGGCCGGGACTGGCCGACTCCAGCAGCAGGGTGGTGGCGGCGCCGATCTCGCCGCCGGCGGAAAAGCCCTGCAGCAGGCGCCCCACGAGCAGGATCAGCGGCGCGGCGATGCCGATCTGGGCGTGGGTCGGGGTAAAGGCGATCAGGGCACTGCCCAGGCCCATCAGGGTGATGGTCAGCAGCATCGCCTGCTTGCGCCCGTGGCGATCGGCATAGGCGCCCAGCACCATGCTGCCCAGCGGCCGCATGACGAAGCCGACGCCAAACACCCCGACCGCCATCAGCAGCGAGCCGTAGGGGGTGTCCGAGGGGAAGTAGAGCTGGCCGATGATGGCGGCGAAAAAGCTGAAGACGGTGAAGTCGAACATCTCCAGGCCGTTGCCGAGACTGGCCGCGGCGATCAGCTTGGCGCGCGAGGGCGTGGCGCCCGCGCTGGCGGGAGTGGCGTCGGCGGGGGAGGAGGACGTCGGAAGAGCCTGGGCCATGGTGCGTTCCTCTGCACTGAGGTGAATGCTTAGCTATGCAAATGGTGGTCCGGCCCGTGGAGGCCGCGTGCCGGGGCGGTCGTGGCGGAGCCAGCGGCCAGGTCTGCGCCAGGGTGGTGCAGCGCAGGCTCCCTTGCAGCCTAGTCGAACCTGCCGGGGCGGCTGGCGCCGGCTCATAAATCCGTCACAATGCGCGCCTAGGCTCTGTACGAAAAATGCCTGCGCTCGGTGATGCTGCGTTAAAAATCAGCTCGGAATGCTCATTTACCCCTCGTGAACTCGTTCGCGAGCCCGGTCCGCTTCCTCACTGATTTTCGCCTTGCCTGACCTTCGCTCGGCGATCTTTCGTACAGAGCCTCGAGTGCCGGCTTGCGCCTGAGCGTCGCCGGCCCAGGCCCGTCTCCCATCCTCGCGAGGAATCCGGCATGGACATCAAAGGTCCGCTGACCGCTGTGGCGCTCGCCCTGGCGCTAGGTGGCACGACCGCTCGGGCCGAGGGCGTTGACCCGGCCATCCCCGCCTACCAGAAGGTCAGCGGAATCTCCGGCAATCTGTCGAGCGTGGGCTCCGACACCCTGGCCAACCTGGTCACGCTCTGGGCCGAGAGCTACAAGCGCCAGTATCCCAATCTCAATATCCAGATCCAGGCGGCCGGCTCGTCCACCGCGCCGCCGGCGCTCACCGAGGGCACCGCCGGCATCGGCCCCATGAGTCGCAAGATGAAGGATGCCGAGCTCCAGGCCTTCGAGCAGCGTTTCGGCTATCAGCCCACCGCAGTGCCGGTGGCCATCGATGCCCTGGCGATCTTCGTCAACAAGGACAATCCGCTGCGCCAGCTGACCCTGGAACAGGTCGACGCGATCTTTTCCAGCACCCGGCTCTGCGGGGGTCCGCACGAACTCAAGACCTGGGGCGACCTGGGCCTGACCGGCGACTGGGCCAAGCGCCCGATCCAGCGCTTCGGCCGCAATTCGGTGTCGGGCACCTACGGCTACTTCAAGGAAGCGGCGCTGTGCCGCGGCGACTTCCGCGCCAACGTCAACGAACAGCCGGGCTCGGCCTCGGTGGTCCAGGCCATCAGCCAGTCCCTGGGGGGCATCGGTTACTCCGGCATCGGCTACCAGACCGCCAGCGTCCATTCCCTGGCGCTGGCCCGCCAGGGCACTACCGACTTCGTCGCGGACAACCAGGAAAACACCCTGTCCGGGCGCTATCCCCTGGCGCGCTATCTCTACGTCTATGTGAACAAGGCGCCCAATCGCCCGCTCAACCCCCTGGAAGGAGAATTCCTGCGGCTGATCCTCTCGCGCAGCGGCCAGGAGGCGGTGGTCAAGGATGGCTATATCCCCTTGCCGGCAGCGGTGGTGCAGCAGGCCCTGAAGACCCTGGGCTACTGAATGCCCAGAGACCCTGCGCCCGCACCGGGCGTAGCGTCTCTGGCCGCCCATTCGCTGTAACCTTTCTGTCACACGACGTGATTAGGCTCTGCGCCATGATATCCCCGGTACCCCCGTCCCCGCCCGATCCTCGCGGCCCTGCTCGGCTGGACTTCAACACGCCTGCACTACGCCGGCGGCGGCGCTGGCGGGCCCTGCAGGATCGCCTGATACGGGGCTCGGTGCTGGCCGGTGGGCTGGCCGTGCTGGCTACCATCACCCTGATCTTCTTCTATCTGGCCTATGTGGTGCTGCCGCTGCTGCGTGGCGCCAGTCTGGAAGCCCAGCCGCTGCCCCAGCCCGACTGGCTGGCGGCCGCCGGGGCGCCGCTGCTGCTGGGCATCGACGAGCAGAATCGCCTCGGCCTGCACCTTTCCCGGGCCGGCGAGGCCACCTTCTTCACCCTGGCCGACGGCCAGCCGGTCATGCGCGAGCGGCTGCCGCTGCCGCCCGGTGTCACCATCAGCAGCCAGGCCCAGGACGCCCCGCGCGGACTGATCGCCCTGGGCCTGTCCGATGGCCGCGTGCTGGTGGCGCACAAGCGCTATGTCTCCCGCTATCCCCAGGGCACCCGGGTCATCACCCCGGAACTGGACTTTCCCTACGGGCGCGAGCCGCTGGACCTGGGCGCCGCTCGTACGGCCCTGGAGCGGGTCGCCATCGCCGGTGACGAGGACCTGCTGGTGCTGGCCGGCGCCCAGGGCAATCGGGTGACGGCCCTGCGCCTGGCCGGCCTGGCCGCGCCGGTGACCGGTGGCGCGGCCGTTCCCGTGCGTACCTCGCTCACCCTCGGGCCGCTCAACGCCGCGGCCAAGGCGCTCTACCTCGATCCCCGCGGTCGCTGGCTCTATGCCCTCAATGGCCGCGCCCAGGCGGATGTCTTCGACCTGCGCGACGGCAGTCTCAATGGCCACTACAAGCTGCTCGACGCGGCCGACGACGAGGTCACCGCCAGCGCCCAGCTGCTGGGCGGCGTGTCGCTGCTGGTGGGTACCGCCAAGGGCGGCATCGGCCAGTGGTTCATGGTCCGCGGCCAGGACGGCGAACCGGTGCTGAGGCCTATCCGCAGCTTCCAGCTGGGCAGCGCGCCCATCGTCCAGCTGGTGCCGGAGCAGCGGCGCAAGGGCTTCGTGGCGCTGGATGCCACGGGCGAACTGGGGGTCTTCCACAGCACCGCCGGGCGCACCCTGCTGCGTGAACAGATCGCCCCCGCCGCCGGGGTGCTGGCGCTATCGCCGCGCGCCGATCGGCTGCTGCTGGAGGAAAATGGCCGGTTGCTCGGCTTCCGCCTGGACAATCCGCACCCGGAAGTCTCCTGGTCGGCGCTGTGGGGCAAGGTCTGGTACGAGAATTACGAAGCGCCGGCGCGAGTCTGGCAATCCAGCGCCGCCACCGCGGACTTCGAACCCAAGCTGAGCCTGGCGCCGCTGACCTTCGGCACCCTCAAGGCGGCCTTCTACGCCATGCTGTTCGCCGCCCCCCTGGCCATCGCCGCGGCGGTCTATACCGCTTACTTCATGGCGCCGCGCATGAGGCGTACGGTCAAGCCGGTCATCGAGCTGATGGAGGCGCTGCCCACGGTGATCCTCGGCTTCTTCGCCGGGCTGTTCCTCGCGCCCTTCGTGGAAAATCACCTGCCGGGGCTGTTCAGCCTGCTGCTGCTCCTGCCGCTGGCCATCCTCGCCGCGGGTTTCGGCTGGTCGCGCCTGCCACTGAGTCTGCGCGAGCGCATCCCGGAAGGCTGGGAAAGCCTGCTGCTGTTGCCGGTGGTGCTGCTGACCACCGCCCTGGCGCTGTGGCTCAGTCCCTGGCTGGAAACCCTGCTGTTCGCCGGCGACCTGCGCCTCTGGCTGAGCCAGACCCTGGGCATCGCCTACGACCAGCGCAACGCCCTGATCATCGGCCTGGCCATGGGCTTCGCCGTCATCCCCAACATCTTCTCCATCGCCGAAGACGCCATCTACAGCGTGCCGCGCAGCCTGACCCTGGGCTCCCTGGCGCTGGGCGCCACCCCCTGGCAGACCCTGGTACGGGTGGTGCTGCTCACCGCCAGCCCGGGGATCTTCTCGGCGCTGATGATCGGCCTGGGCCGCGCCGTCGGCGAGACCATGATCGTGCTCATGGCCACCGGCAACACCCCGATCATGGATGCCAACCTGTTCGAGGGCATGCGCACCCTGGCGGCCAACATCGCCGTGGAGATGCCCGAATCCGAGGTGGGCGGCACCCATTACCGGCTGCTGTTCCTGGCCGCGCTGGTACTGCTTAGCTTCACCTTCCTGATGAACACCCTGGCCGAACTGATCCGCCAGCGGCTGAGGAAAAAATATGCGGCCCTCTAGCGCCGGCGCGCCGCAACAGCGGGGCATCGGGCAGCGGCGCTCCCTGGGCGCCTGGCTGGGGGGTGGCGCGCCCGGGGTCTGGCTCAGCGGCGGCGCCGTGGCCATCGCCGTGCTCATGACCCTGGGCCTGATCGGCATCCTCGCCGTGCGCGGCCTGGCGCACTTCTGGCCAGCCGAGGTGGTGCAGGCGCGCTACACGCCGCCGGGCCTGGAAGCGCGCCTGGTGCTCGGCCAGGTGGTGGAGCAGGAGACGATACCGGCCGAGCGGCTGCGCAGCGCCGGGGTGACCCTGCCGACGGACAGCGGCGAAACCCTGACCCGCGAACTCTTCAAGCTGGGCAATCGCGACCTCTATGGCAGCGACTTCGTCTGGCTGGTCGGCGACTGGCTGCGCGATCGCCAGACCCCGGCCGACGCCCTGGTGCTGGAGCGTCGCGAATGGGGCAATTTCTACGGCTATGCGCTGGAGGTGCGCGAAGAGGGGCGCCAGGTGGCCAAGGGCGCCGCGGCGGTGCCCGAACTGCAGCGGCGCCTGCTGCGCACCCGCGACCTGAGCGAGCAGTTGGAGCGTCTGGAAAAACAGGACATCGGCAGCATCAACTACGCCTTGGAACGCCTGCGCCTGGAGGGCCGCGGCCTGGAACTGGACGGCCGTCTCGACGCCACCACCCAGGCCGATCTCGCCGCCCGCCGCGCCGAGCTCGAAGCCCGTTACGGCGAGCTGGAGGACCAGCTCGCCGGCCTGCGCCAGGAGCGGCGCCGTGACAGCGTGGTGCTGCGCGACGTCGAGGGCCGCACCCTGGAACTCAATCTCGCGCGCATCGTGCGCGCCTACCAGCCCAACGCCATGGGCCTGGGCGCCAAGCTCGGCTTCTATGGCAGCAAGCTGTGGGAATTCCTCAGCGCCGATCCGCGCGAGGCCAACACCGAGGGCGGCGTCTTCCCGGCCATCTTCGGCACCGTGATGATGACCCTGCTGATGGCGGTGATCGTCACCCCCTTCGGCGTCATCGCCGCCATCTACCTGCGCGAATACGCCCGCCAGGGTCCGCTGACCCGCACCATCCGCATCGCCGTCAACAACCTCGCCGGGGTGCCGGCCATCGTCTATGGCGTCTTCGGCCTGGGCTTCTTCGTCTATGTGCTCGGCGGCTCGCTGGACCAGCTGTTCTTCCAGGCCAGCCTGCCGACGCCGACCTTTGGCACCCCGGGGCTGCTGTGGGCTTCGCTGACCCTGGCGATCCTCGCCGTGCCGGTGGTGATCGTCGCCACCGAAGAGGGCCTGGCGCGCATCCCCCGCAGCATCCGCGAGGGCTCCCTGGCGCTGGGCGCGACCCAGGCCGAGACGCTGTGGAAGGTGGTTCTGCCGCTGGCCAGCCCGGCGCTGATGACCGGGCTCATCCTCGCCGTGGCCCGCGCCGCCGGCGAGGTGGCGCCGCTGATGCTGGTGGGGGTGGTCAAGCTGGCGCCCGCGCTGCCGCTGGACGGCAACTACCCCTATCTGCACCTGGACCAGAAGATCATGCACCTGGGCTTCCACATCTATGACGTCGGCTTCCAGAGCCCCAACGTGGAAGCCGCCCGCCCGCTGGTCTATGCCACTGCGCTGCTGCTGGTGCTGGTGATCGCCGGGCTGAACCTGTCCGCCGTGTTCCTGCGCAACCGGCTGCGCGAAAAATACCGGCTGCTGGAAGAATAGTATGGTCCTTCAGAAGTTAACTACACGATTTTGGCGGCGCTTTCTCGGCGTGGACGGCGTTGCCACTCCTTGCCATAGCCCTGCTATGACTCGTCGCGGCGCCTGGCCCCCATCGGAGCGCCGAACCGTCAAAAATCACTCGCCAAATCTCGTGCGAACTTCTGAAGCGCCACACTAGCGCCCGCGGCCGAGGAGACCCCATGCCTTCCGATTCCTCCATCTTCAGAACCGCCGCCGCCTACGCGGCCAGCGCCCAGCCTGCGGCGAGCGAAGGTGGCGTGGCCCTGTCGGTGCCGCGGCTCAATCTGTTCTACGGCAAGAAGCAGGTCTTGCAGGACATCGCCCTGGAGATTCCGCGCCAGCGGGTCACCGCCTTCATCGGCCCCAGCGGTTGCGGCAAGTCGACCCTGCTGCGCTGCTTCAATCGCCTGAACGACCTGGTGGAAGACTGCCGCATCGACGGCGAGATCCTGCTCGACGGCCAGAACATCTATGCCCGCGGCACCGAGATCGCCGAGTTGCGGCGGCGGGTGGGCATGGTGTTCCAGAAGCCCAATCCCTTTCCCAAGAGCATCTACGAGAACGTGGTCTATGGCCTGCGCATCCAGGGCATCAAGCAGAAGCGGGTGCTCGACGAGGCGGTGGAGTGGGCGCTGCACGGCGCGGCGCTGTGGGAAGAGGTCAAGGACCGCCTGCACGAGTCGGCCCTGGGGCTCTCCGGCGGCCAGCAGCAGCGCCTGGTGATCGCCCGCACCATCGCCGTGCAGCCCGATGTGCTGCTGCTCGACGAACCCTGCTCGGCGCTGGATCCCATCTCCACCCTCAAGGTGGAAGAGCTGATCCACGAACTGAAACAGCGCTACACCATCGTCATCGTCACCCACAACATGCAGCAGGCGGCGCGGGTGTCCGACTACACCGCCTTCATGTACATGGGCCAGCTGGTCGAACACGGCGACACCGACACCCTCTTCACCAATCCGGCGAAGCGGCAGACCGAAGACTACATCACCGGCCGCTACGGCTAGTTCCAGGCAGGCCGGTGCCCCACCCGGCGACTCGCTCCTCTCAGGCAGGACTGACAGCATGATCAACAAAGAAGGCCACACGCAGCACATCTCCCAGCAATACAACGTCGAACTGGAAGAGGTCCGCAGCCACCTGCTGGCCATGGGCGGTCTGGTGGAAAAGCAGGTCAGCGACGCCGTGCGCGCGGTGATCGACGCCGATGCCGGCCTGGCGCGCCAGGTGCGCACCATCGACGACCAGATCGACATCATG
This sequence comes from Pseudomonas sp. PS02302, assembly GCF_029959585.1. Lineage (NCBI taxonomy): Bacteria > Pseudomonadati > Pseudomonadota > Gammaproteobacteria > Pseudomonadales > Pseudomonadaceae > Pseudomonas > Pseudomonas sp. PS02302. The sequence continues at coordinate 1,244 of NZ_JASCON010000077.1, read as the reverse complement.
GAACGCGGCATCGACGAGGAATGCCTGCGCATCCTGGCCCGCCGGCAGCCCGCGGCCTCCGACCTGCGCCTGATCATCAGCATCTCCAAGTCGGTGATCGACCTGGAGCGCATCGGCGACGAGGCCTCCAAGATCGCCCGCCGCGCCATCGAACTGACCGAGGACGGCGAGGCCCCGCGCGGCTACGTCGAAGTCCGCCACATCGGCGAACAGGTGCGCAAGATGGTCCACCAGGCGCTGGACGCCTTCGCCCGCTTCGACGCCGAACTGGCCCTCTCGGTGGCCCAGTACGACAAGCTGATCGATCGTGAATACAAGTCCGCGCTGCGCGAACTGGCCACCTACATGATGGAAGACCCGCGCTCCATCTCGCGGGTGCTGAGCATCATCTGGGTGCTGCGCTCCCTGGAGCGGGTCGGCGACCACGCGCGCAACATCGCCGAACTGGTGATCTACCTGGTGCAAGGCACCGACGTACGGCACATGGGCCTCAAGCGCATGGCCGAAGAGGTCAATCGGTCGCGCGAATGATCCGCCCGGTCACTCCCCGGGTGGCGTCCCGGACCTGCCTGCTATGCTGGAAGACTTGGCATGGAGTGACCGATGAGCAAGTTGAACGTACTGGTGGTGGATGATGCGCCCTTCATTCGCGATCTGATCAAGAAGGGCCTGCGCAACCTGTTTCCCGGGCTGGTGGTGGACGAGGCGGCCGATGGTCGCCGCGCCCAGACGCTGCTCGGCAAGCAGCGCTTCGACCTCATCCTCTGCGACTGGGAAATGCCCGGCATGACCGGTCTGGAACTGCTGAGCTGGTTTCGTGCCCAGCCGGACCACAAGGGCGTGCCCTTCATCATGGTCACCAGCCGCGGCGACAAGGAAAACGTCGTCCAGGCCATCCAGGCCGGTGTGTCCGACTACATGGGCAAGCCCTTCTCCAACGAACAGCTGGCGGCCAAGGTCAAGAAGGCCCTGCAGCGCACCGGCAAGCTCGCCGAGTTGCAGGCCGGCGCACAGCCACGCCCGGCCACCGGCTTCGCCAATGACTCCCTCGGCGCCCTGACCGCCGGCCGCAGCGACGTGGCCCAGCCGGTCGCCGCCCCAGTGGCGGCCCCGGTCGCCACCTCCAGTGCCGCCCTGCTCACCGGCGGCGCGCCGCCGCCCCCCGCCCGCGGCAAGCCCGCCGCCCATTTCGGCCAGGGCCCGCTGCGCCTGCCCAACGCCAGCATGGCCTGCCTGATCAAGGC
>NZ_JASCON010000076.1:0-26225 GCF_029959585.1 Pseudomonas sp. PS02302 | reverse complement strand
CCATCCTCGGCGTGGTCTTTACCTGGATGCTGGCCCACAACCTGCTCTACACCTATATCGCGCCCTTCGTCGCCCAGGCCGGCCTGGGCGATCAGGTCGACCGGGTGCTGCTGACCTTCGGGGTGGCCTCGCTGGCGGGGATCTGGATCACCGGGCGGATCGTCGATCACAGCCTGCGGCGGGCCGTGCTGGTGAGTCTTGCCGGCTTCGCCGCGATCGCGCTGCTACTGGGGCTTAACCGGGATTCGGCACTGCTGCAGTACCTGGGCGTCTTCGGTTGGGGCCTGACCTTTGGCGGCGCGGCCACCCTGCTGCAGACCGCCCTGGCGGATACCGCCGGGAGTGGTGCCGATGCGGCCCTGGCGATGAACGTGGTGACCTGGAACAGTGCCATCGCCGGGGGTGGCATCCTCGGCGGGCTGTTGCTGGAAGGCATCGGCCCCCAGGCCCTGAGCTGGGCCGTGGTGGCGCTGGCCCTGGGCGCCCTGGCCATAGCCACCAGTGCCCGGCGCCACGGCTTTCCCGCCGGCACCCGGGCGAGCGGTTCAGCCGTCCTGGGTCACTGAGCCTGGGGGCGGGCGCCCTGCCCGCCCCCATTCAGCCCTGGTGCGGGACCGCCTCCAGGGTCTCGCCCTGGAAGAACGCCGGCGCACGCCAGCGGGCGAACAGCATCAGTGCCAGACCCAGCCCCAGAATCACCACGGCGATGATGAACACCAGGCCGATGCCGCCGAGGTGGGAGCCACTGCCGAAGTCCGGCGAGAGGCTGGCGAGGGCGGTCTGCCAGAAGATCACCGAAAGGATGAGGGCGCCGAGCAGCGGACAGAGGCCGCGCAGCAGCGCATGGCGCAGGCTGGCGAACAGGCTGCGGCGGAAATACCAGACGCAGGCGTAGGCGGTCAGCGAGTAGTAGAAGCAGATCATCATGCCCAGGGCGGTGATGGTGTCGGCCAGGACGTTGTCGCTGAGGATGCGCATGACCACATAGAAGCCGCCGGTGGCGATGCCGGCGGCAATGGTGGCATAGCGCGGCGTGCGCGATCTCGGGCAGATGTGGGCGAAGCGCCGCGACACCGCGCCGTAGTATCCCATCGCCAGCAGGGTGCGCGCGGGCGAGATGAAGGTGGACTGCAGCGAGGCGGCGGTACTGGCCAGCACCGCGATGGACATCAGGATCGCCAGCGGCCCCATCACCGGACCGGCCAGGTGGGCGAAGACGTTTTCCTGGATCTCCGGATTGCCCAGGCCCAGACCGGCGTCGCTGATGCCGGCGAATTGCAGGGTCGCCGCGGCGGTGAAGAGGTACAGCAGCAGGATCAGGAGCACCGTGACCGTGGCCGCCCGCCCTGGCACCTTCTGGCTGCCCACCGACTCTTCGCTCACCGTCAGGCAGACATCCCAGCCCCAGAAGATGAAGATCGACAGCGACAGCCCGGCGGCGAAGGCGGAAAAGGACTCGACGTTGAAGGGGTTGAACCACTCCGGGTGGAAGACCACCGGCGCCGCCGCGGGCGCAGCGTTGAAGGCCGCCAGGGAAAAGCCGATCAGCACCAGCAGCTGCAGGGCCACCAGGCCGTACTGGACACTCATGGTCATGCCGATGCCGCGACAGCTGATCCAGACCGCGATGGCGATGAACACGCAGCAGGTGACGACGTTCACCAGCAGGTGCTGCGACAGCGTGGCCAACTCCGCCCGGCCGCTGAGCTGGGCGAGGAACAGGTAGAAGAAGTCCACCGCCACGCCGGCGAGGTTGGAGAGGACGATGGTGGTGGCCGTCACCAGCCCCCAGCCACCGATCCAGCCGATCATGGGTCCGAAGGCGCGGGTGGACCAGGTAAAGGAGGTGCCGCTGTCCGGATCGACGGCGTTCAGCTCGCGATACCCCAGGGCCACCAGCAGCATCGGCAGGAACCCGACGATGAAGACCGCGGGCAGATAGACGCCTACTTCGCGCACGGTGGGACCCAGGGCGCCGGTCAGGGTGTAGACGGGGGCGATGGTGGAAATGCCCAGCACCACGCAGGCGAGCAGCCCCAGGGAGCCGGCAGCCAGGCCCTTGGCGGACGGATCGGCCAGGGCTGTCGGCCCGGCGGTATCCGAGCCGCCGGCCGGCGTGCCCTTGCGCTGTTCAGTCATAGGTCTCTGCCCTGCGATTGGAATTGTTATTCAGCGTCCGGCGTAGGCGGCAAGGTGCCTAGCGCGCGGCGGCATGGCGCTGGCAGGCGTCGCGAAAGGCGTCCAACAGCGCCAGGGATTCGGGGTTGTCGCGGAAATTCCACTCGGGATGCCACTGCACGCCGACGACGAAGCCCGGGGCGTCGGCCAGGGAGACCCCTTCCACCAGGCCATCCGGCGCCTGGGCCTCGATGCGCAGTCCGGGCGCCAGGCGCGCGATGCCCTGGCTGTGCAGCGAATTCACCTGGAAGCTGGCCGGCAGGCCGAGGCGCTCGAATACCCCACCGGGCGGCACCGCGACCGGATGGGTGGGCGCGTACTGCTCGGCGAGCAGCTCGCTCTGGGGTTCGCGATGGTCGTCATGCCCGGGTAGTTCCTGCACCCGCTGGTGCAGGCTGCCGCCGAGGGCCACGTTCAGCTCCTGGAAACCGCGGCAGATGCAGAACACCGGGATGCCGCGGTCGATGGCCAGGCGCAGCAGCGGCAGGGTGTAGGCGTCGCGGGCGGCATCGTGCTGGGTGCCGGCGAGACTCGCCGGTCCCTGGTAGTGATGGGGCTCGACGTTGGACGGCGAGCCGGTGAACAGCAGGCCGTCCAGGTGCGCCAGCAGCGCCTGCGGATCGCTCGGCACGCTGCGCGCCGGCAGCACCACCGGCACACCGGCATGACCCGCCGCCTCGACGTACTTGTCGCCGACGGTATGGGAATCGTATTTGCCGAGCGTCTGCCGGCACGCCGTCACGCCGATCAGGGGCATAGGGGACATGGCTTATCTCCAGAGAGCCCGCCGGTTCGCGGCGGGCGGACAGGGTCAGATACCGAGGCGATCGCGCAGCTGGTAGTAGGTCGCGCCCAGTGCGGTGAAGGGCACGCGCAGCAGCTGCCCGCCCGGGAAGGGATAGTGCGGCAGGCCGGCGAAGGCATCGAAGCGCTCGGCCTGGCCGCGCAGCGCCTCGGCCAGCACCTTGCCCGCCAGGTGGGTATAGGTGACGCCGTGACCGCTGCAGCCTTGGGAGTAGTAGATGTTGTCGCCGAGGCGGCCCACCTGGGGCAGGCGCGACAGCGTCAGCAGGAAGTTGCCGGTCCAGGTGAAGTCGATCTTCACGCCCTTGAGCTGCGGGAAGGTCTGCAGCATCTTCGGCCGGATGATCGCCTCGATGTCCGCCGGATCCCGCGCGCCATAGACCACGCCACCGCCGTAGATCAGCCGGCGATCGGCGCTGAGACGGAAGTAGTCGAGCAGGTAGTTGCAGTCCTCCACGCAATAGTCCTGGGGCAGCAGGCTGCGCGCCATGTCCTCGGACAGCGGCTCGGTGGTGAGCACCTGGGTGCCGCAGGGCATGGACTTGGCGGCCAGCTCCGGCACCAGCCCGCCCAGGTAGGCGTTGCCGGCCACCACCACGAAGCGCGCCTTCACCTGGCCCTGAGAGGTGTGCACCACGGGGTTGGCGCCGCGGTCGATGCGGGTGGCCGCGCTCTGCTCGTAAATCTTGCCGCCCAGGGACGCCACGGCCGCCGCCTCGCCCAGGGCCAGGTTCAGCGGGTGGATATGGCCGCCGCTCATGTCCAGCAGGCCGCCCAGATAGCGATCGGTACCGACCACCGCGCCGATTCCGGCCTTGTCGAGCAGTTGCAACTGGGCATGGCCGTAGCGCTCCCAGAGCTTTTGCTGGGCTTCCAGGTGACCGAGCTGCTTGCCGGTCAGGGCGGCGAAGACGCCGCCGTCCTTGAGATCGCACTGGATGTCGTAGCGGGCGATGCGCTCGCGAATGATGCGCCCGCCTTCGAAGGCCATCTCGCCCAGCAGTTGCGCCTGCCTGGGCGGCAACTGGCGTTCGATGGTATCGATGTCGCGGCTGTAGCTGTTGACGATCTGGCCACCATTGCGCCCGGAGGCGCCGAAGCCGACCCGCGCCGCTTCCAGCACCGTCACGCTGAAGCCATGCTCCAGCAGGAACAGCGCGGTGGAAAGCCCGGTGTAACCGGCGCCGATGACGCAGACGTCGCTGTCGACACTGCCTTGCAGCGCCGGGTATTCGGTGTGGAGGTTGCGCGAAGCCGCGTAGTAACTGCCGACGTGTTGTTGCATGGTGAGGGTCCTCTGCCTACGGCCCCGGCGCGAACGCCCGGGCCGCCGCGCCTGTTCAGAGCTTGATCCAGGTCGCCTTGAGTTCGGTGTATTTGTCGAAGGCGTGCAGCGACTTGTCGCGTCCGTTGCCGGATTGCTTGAAGCCACCGAAAGGCGCCGTCATGTCGCCGCCATCATACTGGTTGACCCAGACACTGCCCGCACGCAAGGCGCGGGCCACGCGATGGGCGCGGGAAAGGTCACGGGTCCAGACGGCGGCGGCCAGGCCATAGGGGGTGTCGTTGGCGATACGCACGGCCTCTTCTTCGTCATCGAAGTCGATCACCGCCAGCACCGGGCCGAAGATCTCTTCCCGGGCGATGCGCATGGCGTTGTCCACCCCGTCGAAGATGGTCGGGGTCACGTAGCTGCCGCCGGTCTCGCTCAGGGCCCGCGCGCCACCGCTCACCAGCCGGGCACCCTCGGCGCGGCCGGCTTCGATGAAGCCCAGCACGGTACGCAGATGGCCCTCGTCCACCAGGGCGCCGACGCGGGTGTCGGGATTCAGGGCATGACCCGGCGCCCAAGCCTGCAGCGCCTCCGCCACCAGGGCCAGGAAGCGCGCCTTGATCGAACGCTCGACCAGCAACCGCGAGCCGGCGATGCACACCTCGCCCTGGTTGAAGGCGATGGCCGCCGCGGCCGCTTCGGCCGCCGCCCCCAGGTCCGGGGCGTCGGCAAAGACGATGTTGGGACTCTTGCCACCCGCTTCCAGCCAGACGCGCTTCATGTTCGACTCGCCGGCATAGACCAGCAGCTGCTTGGCGATGCGGGTGGAACCGGTAAAGACCAGGGTGTCGACGTCCGGATGCAGCGCCAGCGCCTGGCCGACGGTGTGGCCGTAGCCGGGCAGCACGTTGAACACCCCCGCCGGGATACCGGCCTCCAGCGCCAGGGCGGCGATACGGATGGCGGTCAGCGGCGACTTCTCGGACGGCTTGAGGATCACCGAGTTGCCGGTGGCCAGCGCCGGCCCGAGCTTCCAGCAGGCCATCATCAGGGGGAAATTCCAGGGCACGATGGCCGCGACCACCCCGACCGGCTCGCGGGTCACCAGACCCAGCTGGTCGCGCGGGGTGGGCGCCACCTCGTCATAGACCTTGTCGATGGCCTCGGCGCTCCAGCGCAGGGCGTTGGCCGCCGCCGGCACGTCGATGGCGAGCGAGTCGCTGATCGGCTTGCCCATGTCGAGGGTTTCCAGCAGGGCCAGCTCCTCGGCATTCGCCAGCAGCAGCTCGGCGAAGGCGATCAGCACCCGCTTGCGCTGCGCCGGCGCCTGATGCGCCCAGTCGCCCCGCGCGAAACTCGCCCGGGCGGCCCGTACGGCCCGCTCGGCATCCTCGGCCATGCAACTGGCCACCCGCGCCAGCTGCCGACCATCCACCGGACTCAGGTCGTCGAAGGTCGCACCGCCCAGGGCGGCCTGGTAGCGGCCGTCGATGAAGGCGCGGGCTTCGATGGTCAATGCCTGGGCGCGCTGCTCCCAGTCCTGTTGCGTCAGCACGGTCATGATCACGCCTCCTAGACGGTATGCAGATACCAGTTGTATTCGAGATCGGAGATGGTGGTCTCGAACTCCTCCAGCTCGGCCTCCTTGCAGGCGACGAAGATGTCGATGTACTCGGGGCTGATGTACTGATTCATCACCGCGCTATCGTCCAGCCGGCGCAAGGCATCGCGCAGGTTGTTCGGCAGGCTCTGTTCGAGCTGTTCGTAGGAATTGCCGCTGACCGGAGCGCCGGGCTCCAGGCCCTGGGTCATGCCGTGATGAATGCCGGCGAGGATCGAGGCCATCATCAGATAGGGATTGGCGTCGGCCCCGGCGACGCGGTGTTCGATGCGGATCGCCTCGCTGCTGCCGGTGGGCACACGCACCGCCACGGTACGGTTGTCCAGGCCCCAGCTCGGGGCGTTGGGCACATAGAACTGGGCACCGAAGCGGCGATAGGAATTGACGTTCGGGCAGAGGAAGGCCATCGACGCCGGCAGGGTTTCCAGGATACCGGCGATGGCATGGCGCAGCGGCGCATGGTGCTCGGGATCATTGGTGGCGAAGATGTTCTGCCCGGTCTGCTTGTCCAGCAGCGAGATGTGTACGTGCAGACCGTTGCCGGCCTGACCGGGATAGGGCTTGGCCATGAAGGTGGAATCCATCTCATGGTCGTAGGCGATGTTCTTGATCAGCCGCTTGAGCAGCACCGCATGGTCGCAGGCCTTGATGGCGTCCTCGACGTGGTGCAGGTTGACCTCGAATTGCGCCGGCGCGGATTCCTTGACGATGGCGTCGGCCGGCAGCCCCTGCTCCTTGGCGCCTTCGAGCATGTCCTGCAGGCAATCCACATACTCGTCCAGGTCATCGATCAGATAGACCTGGGTGGAGACCGGTCGCTTGCCTGAGATCGGCGAGCGCGGCGGCTGCGGCCGGCCGTTCACGTTCTCCTGGTCGATCAGATAGAACTCCAGTTCGAAGGCGGCGCAGATGGTCAGGCCCAGGTCGTCGAACTTCTTCACCACCCGCCGCAGCACCTCGCGCGGATCGGCGAAGAACGGCGAGCCGTCCTGCTCGTGCATGGTCATCAGCAGTTGCGCGGTCGGGCGCTTCTGCCAGGGCTCGTAGCTCAGGGTACCGGGGATGGGAAAGCAGGTGCGGTCGGCATCGCCGATGTGCAGGCCCAGGCCGGTGCTTTCCACCGTGGAGCCGTTGATGTCCAGGGCGAACAGCGAGGCCGGCAGGTTGATGCCGCGCTCATAGACCTTGGAGAGACTGGCCCGCTCGACGCGCTTGCCCCGGATGACGCCGTTCATGTCGGTGATCAACAGATCGACGTACTGGATTTCCGGGTGCTCCTTGAGAAAGCCGTTGGCTTCGGTGAGCTGGACGACGCGGGGGGATATCGAATTCATGGGAGGCATCCTTGACGCTGGCCCGCTTCGTTGTGCTTGCTCGTGCGGGTCTGGCAGCGTGGCTGTGGGCGGTGTTTGCTGCAGGCGCCGACCCTCTTTGCCAAGGTCCGCCCTTCCACCTGATTGCCCTCGACGGGCTGGGCCAGTATAAATTGGCATGAGCGCAACCCATATCGGCGAATTGGCAAAGGAAGAATGCACGGATGCAATATCAGATAGGCCATGCCGATCTCAAGCTGATCCTCGCCCTGGTGCGCGGCCGGACCCTGGCCAGGGCTGCCGAGCAGCTGCAGGTGGACGTCTCCACGGTGTTTCGCGCCATCCGCAAGCTCGAAGCCAATCTGCAGGTCGCGCTGTTCGACAAGACCCGCCGCGGCTACACCCCGACCCAAAGTGCCAAGGCCCTCGCCGAACAGGCCGAGCGCGCCGAACAGGCGCTGGAGGCGGCGCGCATCGCCCTCACCCAGGGCGAGAACGTCATCAGCGGCACGGTCCGCCTGACCTGCACCGATGCCGTGCTGCGCAGCCTGCTCCTGCCGGGGCTCGCCGAGCTCATGCCGCGCTATCCGGCGGTCGCCCTGGACGTCGCCACCTCCAACACCTTCGCCAGCCTGAGCCGGCGGGATGCGGACATCGCCCTGCGCCTGTCCAACGCCCCGCCGGAACACCTGATCGGCCGGCGGCTCGGTCGCAGCTCCTACTTCGTCTGCGGTCACGAGCGCTATCGCGCCGGTTACGGCCAGCTGGCCACCGAACTGCCCTGGATCGCCCCGGACGATTCCCTCGCCGATCACGTCTCGGTCACCTGGCTGCGCCAGGCCTACCCCAGCCTCACCCCGCGCTATCGCTGCAGCAGCATGTCCTCGGTCGGCAGCCTGGTCGGCGCCGGTCTCGGGGTGGCCCCCCTCCCCGACTTCATGATCAGCAGTCTGGACGGCGTCGAGCGCCTGGGTCCGGCGCTGCCCGGTTGCGACACCGATATCTGGCTGCTGACCCGCCCGGACAATCTGTCGCTGCGCTCGGTGCAGATCCTCTTCGATGAGTTGGCGAATCTGTTGAAAGCCCGGATAGCGGACGTTTGCCAGGCCTGACGCGCAGCGCTGGTTCGTCGATCGAAGAAGTCCTGCCCCTGAACCCTTCACCGTTGGGGTGCCATCAACGTCGAGCCTGGCTTGGGGTTTCGCCGAATCCTTCACGACGGTTCTGCAGAAAGGGTGACTAGCGCCCGTCACCCTGTTCGCTGGCTATCCGCGGTGCTGCGTCAACCCCTGGAAGCAGCATTCTCACGCACGTCGTCGGCGACGAACCACCTCAACAAAGCCGCTTGCCAGACGATATCGAGGGTCATGGTGGTCAGTTAACACGGAGACAAGGATGAGCAGCCGCCTCGCCATACCCGACAATCCCGACCGCGATTGCCTGTTGAACATTCACCGGTTGCTGACGCGAAGAATCGATCAGCTCCGCGAAGTGGATATGGGCAGCCCGGAATTGCAGGACATCCTCTTTCAATTTGAAGCCCTGACGGCGGAAACCATCCAGCTGGTCGAGGAAGTCGCCGTTAGGCTGGCGACCGAGCCGCATTAGCGGGCAGCGGCCGCCGTGCTCCAGGGCGACGAGCTGTCCGGCGCGATCCCGAACAACCCGAGCGACGATAGCCGGTTCTGCCGCGCCCGAGTGTCAGCGGCCGTGGCAGGCCCCGGTACTCCCTCGCACCACCAGTTCGAAGGGCAGCACCACCTCCCGGGTGGTCGGCGCCGCGCCGCTGAGGATCTCCAGCAACAGGGCCACCGCTCGCTGGCCGAAGGCCTCCGCTGGTTGGGCGATGGTGGTCAGCGGGGGATCGCTGTAGGCGGCGAAGGCGATGTCGTCGAAGCCCGCCAGTGACAGGTCCTCGGGCACCCGCAGGCCCGCGCCGCGAAGGCTTTGCAGGGCGCCGATCGCCATCTCGTCGCTGCAGCAGAACAGCGCGGTGGGCCGTTCCGGTAGCCTCAGCAGCGCCCGGGCCGCGGCGGCGCCGGCGGCCAGGGTGAAATCGCCCGGGTGCAGCAGATCCGGGTCCAGCGGGATGCCGGCCCGGGTGAGCGCCGCCTGGTAACCGGCCAGGCGCTCCAGGGTCAGCGGGCTGTCTTCCGGCCCCTTGATCAGGGCGATGCGCCTGTGACCGAGCGCCAGCAGGTGTTCGGTCAGGCTGCGGGCGGCGGCACGGTTGTCCAGCCGCACCTTGGGCCAGGTGTGCTCGGCTAGCACCTCACAGGCATTCACCACCGGCGGTGCGTCGGGGTCACCGGCGAAGGGATCGAAGGCGCGCAACTGGATCACCCCGTCCGCCTGCCGCGCATAGACCAGTTCGGCATACTCGCGCTCGCGGGCCTCGTCGCCCGCGGTATCGCACAGCAGCACCCGATACCCCGCCGCCTGGGCCGCCTGCTGGATGCCGGCGATGACGCGGGCGAAGAAGCTGTTGGCGATCAGCGGCACCAACACCACCAGATTGCCGGTACGTCGCGAACGGAACTGCACCGCCATCCCATTGGGCCGGTAGTTGGCCGCGGTCACGGCGGCCTGCACCCGTTCGCGGGTCGCTGGCGCCACCACCTCGGGATTCTTCAGGGTGCGCGACACGGTAGCGACCGATACCCCGGCCAGTTCGGCGACCCTGCGGATGTTGGACATGCGGCCTCGGAGAGCGGGGAAAGGCTGTCACTGTGCGCAAAGCCCTGCGTGCGGGCAAGCCGTACGTCCGCCGGGCGCTTGACTATCGACCGCCACGGGCTCCAAATACCCGCAGATGTAACCGGTTACACTCAAGACAATAATAAACCGAGGGTAAGAGGATGCAGGCGGAAACCGGCGGCAAGGTTCGCTACGGCATGATCGGTGGCGGCCAGGGCGCCTTCATCGGCGCGGCCCACCGACGCGCAGCGGCCCTGGATGGCGAACTCGAACTGGTCTGCGGCGCCTTCAGCCGTGATCCCGCCAACAACGGCGCGACTGGACGGGAACTCGGCCTGGCGCCCGCACGGGTCCATGCCTCCTGGCAGACCCTGCTGGCCGACGAGGCCCGGTTACCCCCCGAGCAGCGGATCGAGTTGCTGGTGATCGTCACGCCCAACGACCTCCATGTGCCCATCGCCCAGGCAGCCCTGACCGCCGGCTTCCACGTCTTCTCGGAAAAACCCGCGGGCATCTCGCTGGCCGAGGTACAGCGCCTGGCGGACACGCTGGCCGCCCTGCCCCTGCGCTACGCCTTGGCCCACAGCTACCTCGGCTATCCCCTGGTGTGGGAGGCCCGCGAGCGGGTCGCCCGCGGAGAGCTGGGGGCCCTGCGCAAGATCCATGTGGAATACCCCCAGGGCTGGCTCGCCCAGGACCTGGCCGCCACCGGCAATCGGCAGGCAGCCTGGCGCGACGATCCGGCCGCCTCCGGCCCGGGCGGTTGCCTGGGCGACATCGGCACCCATGCCTTCAGCCTCGCCGAATTCATCGGCGGCCAGCCCATCACCCGCCTCAGCGCCCAGCTGCGCAGCCACCTGCCCGGTCGGCGCCTGGACGACGATGTCATGGTGCTGTTCGAGACCACCGCGGGCGCCAGCGGCAGCCTATTGGCCAGCCAGGTCTGCATTGGCGAGGAAAATGGCCTGCGCATCCGTCTCTACGGTGAGCGCGGCAGTCTGGAATGGCGGCAGCAGGAGCCCAACAGCCTGCTGCAGCGCAGCCTCGACCAACCGCCGCAGGACCTGCGCGCCGGCCTCGGCCTGCCCTGGCTCAGTGCCGGCACCCAGCAGCGCCTGCGCCTGCCCGCCGGGCACCCGGAGGGCTATCTCGAAGCCCTGGCCAATCTCTATCGCCAGCTGGCCGCGGCCATTCGCGATCCCGCCGATCCCGCGCCGGGCCTGCCCGGCATCCGCACGGGCTGGCGCGGCCTGGCCTTTATCGAAACCGCCCTGGCCAGCCATCGGCGCCAGGGCGCCTGGACCTCCCTACCGACCCCAGGAGCCTGAACATGGCCGCCAACGCTCGTCCCGGCCTCAAGGGCCCGGCGATCTTTCTCGCCCAGTTTCTCGATGACCAGCCGCCCTTCGACACCCTGCCCAACCTGGCGCGCTGGGCGGCGGACCTCGGCTACCGGGGCATCCAGCTGCCGACGCTGGGGCCCCAGTGCCCGAATCTGGAGCGCGCCGCCGCCAGCCAGGACTACTGCGACGAACTGCTCGGCCAGTGCGCCGACGCCGGAGTGGCCATCAGCGAACTCTCCACCCACCTGCAGGGACAACTGGTAGCCGTGCATCCAGCCTTCGGCGAGGCCTTCGACGCCTTTGCCCCGCCGGCACTGCGCGGCCGCCCGGAAGAGCGCCAGGCCTGGGCGGTCAAGCAGCTCAAGCTGGCCGCCAAGGCCAGCCGCCGCCTCGGTCTCAAGGCGGTGGCGAGCTTTTCCGGCGCCCTGCTCTGGCCCTATGTCTATCCCTGGCCGCAGCGTCCGGCGGGCCTGGTGGACGAAGGCTTCGCCGAGCTGGCCCGTCGCTGGCGCCCCATCCTCGACGTCTACGGCGAAGAAGGCATCGACCTCTGCTTCGAATTGCATCCCGGCGAGGACCTGCACGATGGCGCCACCTTCGAGCGCTTCCTGGCGGCGGTCGACGACCATCCCCGGGCGCGGATCCTCTATGACCCCAGCCATTTCGTCCTGCAGCAGCTGGACTACCTGGGCTTCATCGACCGCTATCACGCACGCATCGGCATGTTCCACGTCAAGGACGCGGAATTCCGTCCCGATGCCCGCAGCGGCGTCTATGGCGGCTACCAGGACTGGGCCGAGCGGCCGGGGCGCTTCCGCTCCCTGGGCGACGGCCAGGTCGATTTCGGCGCCATCTTCAGCAAGCTCACCCAGTACGGCTTCGACGGCTGGGCGGTGCTGGAATGGGAGTGCTGCCTCAAGGACGCGGCCCAGGGCGCGGCCGAAGGAGCGCCCTTTATCCAGCGTCACCTGATCCAGCCGGCCACCCGCGCCTTCGACGACTTCGCCGGCAGCGAGGCCGATCCGGCGCGCAATCGGCGAATGCTCGGCCTGGAGTAAGGACCCCCTCGTTTTTTCGTCACATAACCCACAACAAGGAAACGACGATGAACGCACTTTCGCTACGCCTGAGCACCCTGATGTTCCTGCAGTTCTTCATCTGGGGCAGCTGGTTCGTCACCCTGGCGACCTTTCTCGGCAACACCCTGGGCGCCAATGGCGGCCAGATCGGCCAGGCCTTCGCCACCCAGTCCTGGGGCGCGATCCTGGCGCCCTTCGTGATCGGCCTGATCGCCGATCGCTACTTCAACGCCGAGCGCATCCTCGGCCTGCTGCACCTGGCCGGTGCGGTGCTGCTCTACCAGCTCTATGCGGCGGCCGATTTCACCACCTTCTATCCGCTGGTGCTGGCCTACATGCTCTGCTACATGCCGACCCTGGCGCTGGCCAATTCCGTGGCCTTCCGCCACCTGGCCGATCCGGCCCGGCAATTCGCCAGGATCCGCGTCTGGGGCACCCTGGGCTGGATCGCCGCCGGCCTGGCGATCAGCTTCGTCTTCGCCTGGGACAGCCGCAGCGGCATCGCCGCCGGCGCCCTGCGCAACACCTTCCTGCTCGGCGCCGCGGCCTCCCTCCTCCTCGGTTTCTACAGCTTCAGCCTGCCGCGCACCGCGCCGCTGCCGGCCACCCGCGGCGGACTGGGCGCGATGCTCGGCCTGGACGCCCTGCGCCTGCTCAAGGACCGCAGCTTCGCGGTGTTCTTTGCCGCCTCGGTGCTGATCTGCATTCCGCTGGCCTTCTACTACCAGAACGCCAACCTCTTTCTCGCCGAACTGGGGGTGGCCAATCCCACCGGGATGATGACCCTCGGCCAGGTGTCCGAGGTGGGCTTCATGCTGCTCCTGCCGCTGTTCATCCGCCGCTTCGGCCTCAAGCGCACCCTGCTGGTGGGGATGCTGGCCTGGGCGGTGCGCTATGGCTGCTTCGCCCTGGGTGCCCAGGGTGACGCCCTCGCCTACCTGCTGCTGGGCATCGCCCTGCATGGGGTCTGCTACGACTTCTTCTTCGTCTCCGGGCAGATCTATACCGACGCCAAGGCGGGCGCAGCAGACAAGAGCGCGGCCCAGGGCCTGATCACCCTGGCCACCTACGGCGTGGGCATGCTGGTCGGCTTCCGGGTGGCCGGCACGGTCTCGGATCACTATGCCAGCGCCGCCGGCCATGACTGGCAGGGCATCTGGCTGTTCCCGGCGGTGTTCTCCCTGGGCGTGCTGCTGGCCTTTCTGGTCAGCTTCCGCGACGCCCGCCCGGCGCGTGCCGGCGCGGCTGCGCCCGTGCGCTAGGACCTCTCGGTCGGTGGCCCGGCCTGAATAGCGTCGGGCCACCCAAAGCGCCTTTCCCCAGATACTTCAGATGGACCCATGGACCAGACGTTGCGCCTGTTGGTCTGCCCTTTCCGTTTCCCTCCCGCACCAGTCTGTCCACCAAGCCACGCCCTGCTGAACGCCTGGTCCGTCCGTCAGCCATCACCGACCTTGCGCACTGACGTCTTCACCAACCCGTTCGGATGCCTGGCAAGACCAATTCTAAAAAATCAAATTGGTCTTGCCAGATATCCGAACGGGGGTGTAGCTTTCCCTGCCATGGATCTCACATAGGGCAATGACCCTAGAACAACAAAAAGAGAGAGCACCATGCTGGATACCCCATCGCCCCGCGGCGAAGGTGGCGGCCCCGTACCGGCCGCGCCCGCGCCCTGCCTGACGCTCGAAAAAATTTCCAAGCGCTTTCCCGGCGTCGTGGCCCTCGACGACGTCAGCCTCAGCCTCTACCCGGGTGAAGTCCACGCCATCTGCGGCGAGAACGGTGCCGGCAAGTCCACCCTGATGAAGATCGTCAGCGGCCAGCAGCCGCCGGACGAGGGGCGGATCCGCTACCTCGGCGAAGAGCGGCACTTCAAATCCGTGTCGGAAGCCGAGCATGTCGGCATCGCCATCATTCACCAGGAACTCAATCTGGTGCCCCACCTCACGGTGGCGGAAAACATCTTCCTGGCCCGCGAGCCGGCGCGCTTCGGCCTGATCGACAGACGCAAGATGCAGGCGGACACCGAAGCCTGCCTGGCGCGCCTGGGCGTGGCCATCAGCCCCCGCGCCCCGGTGGCCAAGCTGTCGGTGGCCCAGCAGCAGATGGTGGAGATCGCCAAGGCGCTGTCGCTGGACGCCCGGGTGCTCATCCTCGACGAACCGACCTCCTCGCTGACCGAAAGCGAAACCCAGGCACTGTTCAAGGTCATACAGGACCTCAAGGCGCGCGGCGTCGGCATGCTCTACATCTCCCACCGGCTGGACGAGATGCGCCACATCGTCGACCGGGTAACCATCCTGCGCGACGGTCGCTACGTCTCCACCCAACGCTTTGCCGACACCAGTGTCGACGCCATAGTGGCGGGCATGGTCGGGCGCTCCCTCGACGAGAAATTTCCGCCGCGCACCTCGGTGCCCACCGGCGAGGTGCTGCTGCGGGCGCAAGGCCTGAGCCGCAAGGGGGTCTTCCAGGACATCAGCTTCGAATTGCGCCGCGGCGAGATCCTCGGCTTCGCCGGCCTCATGGGCGCCGGGCGCACCGAGATCGCCCGGGCGATCTTTGGCGCCGATCGGCTGGATGCCGGCCAGGTGGAAATCAACGGCCGCGCGGTCACTATCCGCAGTCCGCGCGACGGCATCGACCAGGGCATCGCCTACCTGTCCGAAGACCGCAAGAAGGACGGCCTGGCGGTCAAGATGACCCTGGCGCACAACCTGACCCTGGCCAATCTGGATGCCCTCTGCGGGCCGCTGGGCTTCATCCGCTTCAAAGAGGAGGCGCGGGTCGCCCAGGACTACGTGCGGCGGCTGGACATCCGCACGCCCTCGATCGACAAGGTCACCCGCTACCTCTCGGGCGGCAACCAGCAAAAGATCATCATCGGCAAATGGCTGTTCCGGGACGCCCGGATCATGTTCTTCGACGAGCCCACCCGGGGGATCGACGTCGGCGCCAAGTACGCCATCTACGAAATGATGGACCAGCTGGCGGCCCAGGGCATCGGTGTCGTCCTGATCAGTTCGGAACTGCCGGAATTGCTGGGCATGAGCGATCGGATCCTGGTCTTTCACGAAGGTCGCCTGACCGGTGACGTCGAGACCCGGGCCACGTCCCAGGACCAGATCATGCACTACGCCTCCGGCTGCACGTCGCACTGACGGCAGGTCGTCCACGCGTGTCGAGCGAGACAGAGAAATGACCGAAAAACAAAAAGAATTTCTGCAGAAGTTTGGCGCCCTGGTCAGCCTGCTGGCCCTGATCGCGGTGTTTTCCTCCATGAGCAGTGCCTTCCTCACCATGGGCAACGGCATGAGCGTGGCCTTGCAGGTCACCTCCATCGCCTTTCTCGGCCTCGGTGCGACGGCGGTGATCATCACCGGCGGCATCGACCTCTCGGTGGGCTCGGTGCTGGCCCTGGCCGGCGTGGCCAACGCCATGGCGGTCAAGGCCGGGGCGTCCATCGAGGTGGGCATCCTGGTCGGGCTGATCGTCGGCGGGATCTGCGGCGCGATCAACGGCCTGTTCGTGACCCTGGTCAAGCTGCCGCCCTTCATCGCCACCCTGGGCATGATGCTGGTGGCCCGCGGCCTGGCGCTGCGACTGACCGATGCCCAGCCCATCTCCGGCCTCGGCGCCGCCTTTGGCGTACTCGGCAACGGCACCCTGGGCCGCATCGAACGCATCGGCGACGACGGCTTTCCCAACGTGATCTTTCCGGGCATCCCCTACCCGGTGATCATCATGATCGTCCTGGCCATCGCCCTGTGGCTGGTGCTCAGCCGCACCCGCCTGGGCCGCCACATCTATGCCGTGGGCTCGAACGCCGAAGCGGCCCGGCTCTCCGGGGTCAAGGTGCGCGCGGTCACCCTCTTCACCTATGTGCTGTCCGGCGTGCTGGCCGGCCTGACCGGCGCGGTGCTGATGTCGCGCCTGGTCACCGCCCAACCGAACGAAGGGGTGATGTACGAACTGGACGCCATCGCCAGCGCGGTGATCGGCGGCACCTCGCTCTCCGGTGGCATCGGCAGCGTGTCGGGCACCCTGATCGGCGCCTTCACCATCGGCGTGCTGCGCAACGGCCTCAACATGCTCGGCGTCTCCAGTTTCACCCAGCAGATCATCATCGGCCTGGTGATCCTGCTGACCGTCTGTATCGACCAGCTCCGCAACCGCAAGAAGTGAACCCTCGATAACAACAACAAGGAACGACCGATGAAAAACTTCAAGAAAGTGGTCCTGGGTGTCGCCCTCTCCGCCGCGACCTCCCTGGCGCTGGCCGGTAACGGCGAAATCGCCGTCATCGTCAAGAGTGCCAACTCCAACTACTGGCAGAACGTGCAGAAGGGCGTGCAGGAAACGGCCAAGCAGCACACCAGCTACAAGGTCACCTTCCAGGGACCGGCCTCGGAATCGGCGATCGCCGACGAGGTGAACATGGTGGTCAATGCCGTCAACCGCGGCGTCTCGGGCATCGTGCTGGCGCCGTCCGACCCGGACGCCCTGGTGCCGGCCATCAAGCAGGCCTGGGAAGCCCATATCCCGGTGGTGCTGATCGACTCCTCGGTGGCGGAAAGCGGCGCGCCCTACTACCAGTCCTTTCTCTCCACCGACAACAACAAGGCCGGCGAGCTGTCCGCCCAGCGCATGATCGAGAAGGTCGGCAAGACCGGCAAGATCGCCATCATGTCCTATGTGCCGGGCACCGGTTCGGAAACGGGCCGGGTCGGCGGCTTCCGCAAATACCTGGAGCAGCATTCGCAGCTGACCGTGGTGGGCCCCTTCTATTCCCAGTCGCAGATGGCCAACGCCCTCAACCAGACCACCGACGTCCTGGCCTCCAATCCCGACCTCAAGGGCATCTACGGCGCCAACGAACCGACCGCGGTCGGCATGGCGCGGGCCATCGCCCAGTCCGGCAAGGCCGGCAAGCTGCAGGCCATCGGCTTCGACGGCAACGAGGATCTGCAGGGCTTCGTGCGCGACGGCACCCTGGACGCCATCGTGGTGCAGAGTTCCTATCGCATGGGCCTGGAATCGGTCGCCACGGTGATCAAGGTCATCGAGAAGCAGAAGGTGCCCAAGTTCATCGACACCGGCGTCCTGCTCATCGACAAGGCCAATCTGGACAGCCCTGACGCCCGCAACGTGCTCTATTGAGCGGAGGCCTGGCGATGAATCTCTCCGAACGGCGTCCCCTGGCGAAAAGCCCGCTGGCCCTGCCGGTGCTCGGGCTCGGCTGCTCCCAGCTGGGCGGACTGTACCGGGACATGCCCCTGCAGCAGGCCGTCGACACCCTGGCCGGCGCCTGGCAGCAGGGCATCCGCTATTTCGATACGGCGCCCTTCTATGGCTATGGCCGCTCGGAGCATCGCCTCGGGGCCTTTCTCGACGAATTGCCGCGGGATAACGTCGTGCTCAGCAGCAAGGTGGGCCGGCTCCTCGCGCCCAACGGCAGCGAGCGCGCCAACGACGACGGCTGGGCCCGGCCACTGCCCTTCAAGCCGGTCTATGACTACAGCTACGACGCCATCCTCAGGTCCCATGAAGACAGCCTGCAGCGACTGGGGCTGGCGCGGATCGACATCCTCTATGTGCACGACATCGGCCGCCGCACCCATGGCGAGCGGCATGACCGGCACTGGCAGGCGCTGACCCGCGGCGGCGGTTTCCGCGCGCTGGAAGAGTTGCGCGGCGCTGGCCAGATCCAGGCCATCGGCCTGGGCGTCAACGAATGGGAGGTCGTGGTCGACAGCCTCGACGAGTGCTCGCTGGACTGCACCCTGCTGGCCGGTCGCTACACCCTGCTGGAGCAGGAGAGCCTGAGCCCCCTGCTCGATCGCTGCCTGGCCCAGGGCCACGCCATCGTCGCCGGCGGGGTGTTCAATTCCGGGATCCTCGCCGGTGGCCAGCACTTCGACTATGGCGCCGCGCCGCCAGCGGTGGTGGCCAAGGTGCGGGCCCTGCAGGCTGTCTGCGCCGAATTCGCGATCCCGCTGGCCGCCGCGGCCCTGCAATTTCCCCTGGCGCACCCGGCGGTCGCCTCCGCGGTCATCGGCGCGCGCAGCGCCGAGCAGGTGGCCAGCAACGTGGCCTGGCTGCAGACGCCCATTCCGGCGGAATTCTGGAGCACCCTCAAGCAGCGTGGCCTGCTGGACGCCGAGGCCCCCGTGCCAGGAGCCCCGGCATGAAATTGCACAGCCCTAGCCACCCCGCTCCCGGGCGCCGGACGCTGGCTGCCATTCCCGGCGCGCGCCGCGCCATGAATCCAATGTGCATCCCGAGCGATGCGGAGTCTTCCTATGCTGACCGTCATCTGTGAAAAACCCGGCCTGCTGGTCTCCCGCGATACCCCCAAGCCCGCCCGTGGCGCAGGCGAAACCCTGATCCGCATCCGCCGGGTCGGCGTCTGCGGCACCGACCTGCACATCTACGAAGGCAACCAGCCCTATCTGGAATACCCGCGGGTGATGGGCCACGAGATTTCCGGCGTCGTCGAGGCAACCGACGACAGCGGGCGCCTGCAGGCGGGGGACATCGTCTATGTGGTGCCCTACCTGTCCTGCGGCGAGTGCATCGCCTGCCGCCAGGGCAAGACCAACTGCTGCACCAAGATCGCGGTCCTGGGCGTGCACCGCGACGGCGCCCTGACCGAATATCTCAGTCTGCCCGACCGCTTCGTCTTCAAAGCCGAGGGCCTCACCCTCGACCAGGCGGCCATGGTGGAATTTCTCGCCATCGGCGCCCATGCCGTGCGCCGTTCGGGGCTGGGCCAGGCACAGCGCGTGCTGGTGGTGGGCGCCGGCCCCATCGGCATGGCGGCGGCGATCTTCGCCGGCATCGCCGGGGCTCAGGTCACCGTCCTCGACACCCGCACCGATCGCCTGGAATTCTGTCGCCAGCACCTGCAGGTCGCGGCCACGGTCACCGTCGGTGACGGCGACAAGGACGAACTGGCGCGGCTGACCGACGGCGACTTCTTCGATGTGGTGTTCGACGCCACCGGCAACGCCCGCGCGATCGAGCGGGGTTTCGAATTCGTCGCCCATGCCGGCAGCTATGTGCTGATCTCGGTGGTCAAGGATCACATCCGCTTCGCCGATCCCGAATTCCACAAGCGCGAGACCACCCTGCTGGGCAGTCGCAACGCCACCGCCGAGGATTTCCAGCATGTCGAGCGCTGCCTGCGCGAGGGCCTGATCCCGGACGCGGCACTCAATACCCACCGCCTGCAACTGGCCGAGCTGCCCACCCGCTTCGCGGAGCTGCTGGACCCGGCCCGCGGCGTCGTCAAAGCCATCGTCGAAATCTGAACGGGTCTGATCGGCCGCCACCGGCCGAGGAGCGAGAACATGACACGCTACTGTCTGCTGCTGGACCTGCGGGACGACCCCGCGCTCATCGCCGAATACGAACGCCAGCACGCGGCGGTCTGGCCCGAGGTCATCGCCCATCTGCGCGAAGCCGGCGTCGCCAACATGACCATCTGGCGACTCGGCTGTCGGCTGACCATGCTGCTCGAAGCCGGACCGGACTTCTCCTTCGACCGCCTGCACGAGCTGGAACAGCGCAATCCCAGGATCCAGGAATGGGAAACCCTGATGGCGCGCTATCAGCTGTCCTCGCCCGAGGCGGGATCGGAGAAGTGGCAGCTGGCGACCCCGCTGTTCGAGCTGGCCGCCCTGCCCTGAGCCGCTGGCGCCGAACCGGGTAGCCCATGAGATACTGAAGCCCTTGAAGATGCAGGTTTCATCGATGACGCTGCC
This sequence comes from Pseudomonas sp. PS02302, assembly GCF_029959585.1. Taxonomy (NCBI): domain Bacteria; kingdom Pseudomonadati; phylum Pseudomonadota; class Gammaproteobacteria; order Pseudomonadales; family Pseudomonadaceae; genus Pseudomonas; species Pseudomonas sp. PS02302. Next base: position 6,148 of record NZ_JASCON010000076.1, on the reverse strand, counting down.
CACTGCCACCACCGAAAGAAAGCTCTACCAGAAGATCGCGGATCGCCTGCGCCAGCATATCCGCGAGGGCGCCATCGAAGCCGGTACCCGTTTGCCGCCGGAGCGCGATCTGGCGCTGTTGCTGGGCGTCTCCCGGCCGTCGCTGCGCGAAGCCCTGATCGCCCTGGAAATCGAAGGCAGCATCGAGGTCCGCCAGGGCTCCGGCATCTATGTGAACGCCGCGCTGCTGAACAATGGCGCCCGGACCTCCACCCTTGGCGAAAGTCCTTCGGAACTGATGCACGCCCGGGCCATGATCGAGGGCGCGACCATCGTGCTGGCCTGTTCCCTGGGCGGCAAGGCCGATTACCGCTACCTGGCGAAGTGCATCCAGAACATGAGCGACAAGATCGCCCAGGGACTTTCGCCCATGGAGGACGATCGCAAGTTCCACTGCCGCCTGGCCCGGATGAGCGGCAACTCCACGCTGGTACGCATCATCACCTCGCTGTTCGACGAGCGTCACAGCCCCCTCTCCACCCACGTCGCCGAGCAGACCGAAAGCCAGAAGACCTGGGGCGTCGCCGTGGCCGAACACGAAGCCATCCTGCGCGCGGTGGAAGCCCGCGACCTGATCGGTGCCCAGACCGCCATGCGCCACCACCTGCTCTGTTCGGAAGCGCGCTGGCTCGAGGGATTCGCCTCCAGCGAGGATTGAAGACGCCGCGTCCGCGGGCCTGGCTCAATACCTGCCGCACCGCCAGCGTCGGCGGCTACCCGGGAGCACTACGCTCGGCAACGCCTTTGCCGCTAGACTGCAGCCTCCCTTTGCAGATCAGAGCCGCTCGATGCTGCCATCCGACCAGACTCGGCTACCGCCACCCACCTCCCTGGAGAGTCGGATCAAGGCACGCTACGAACAGATGTCGGTCGTGGAGCAGAAGCTGTCCGACGTGATCCTGGCCGCGCCTGGCCAGCTCGCCATGCAGACCGCCACCGAGCTGGCCACCCGTGCCGGCGTCTCCAAGGCCACCGCCACACGCTTCTTCCGTACGCTGGGCTATGCCTCCTACGAAGAAGCCCGGCGCCAGGCCCGGACGCTACGTGGAGAGGGATCACCGCTCTATCTGCAGGACCGTGGCGCCGCCGAGCGCACGGTCGATGACCTCCTGCAGCATCATCTGGAGCAGGAACTGGCCAACGTCCGGCAGACCTATCAGTCGCTGAATCAGGACGAACTCTTCGCCGCCGTGCACGCCATCGTCGGTGCCCGGCGGGTGGTCATCATCGGCTTTCGGCATAGCCAGACCATCGCCCACATGGTCCGCAGCCACCTGATCCAGGTCCGCGGTGACATCCTGCTGCTGCCCTCGCCCGGCGACAGCCTGGCCGAATATCTCGCCAGCCTGGGGCCGGACGATGTCGCCATCTGCATCGGGCTGCGGCGGCGGATGCCGCAACTCGAGAAGGCCATGGCCGTGATGGGCCAGCTGGGGGTCCGCATGCTCTACCTGGCCGATGTCCTGGCCGGTAGCCCCGCTCAGCTGGCGACCTGGGTGATCCGCTGCCACACCGAAAGCACCCTGATGTTCGACAGCAACAGCAGCGTCTCGGCCATCACCAATCTGCTGTGCTCCCTGGTCGGCAAGGAACTGACCGGCCGCAAGATCTCCCACCTGGAGACCGCCGAGCGTCTGCACCAGCAACTGGAAGAGCTGGACAACCCCCGCTGACGCACCATTTCAATTCGTCATGCACCGGATAAAGGCAGCGGAGCGAATCCATGCCGAAGCCTAAGAAACAAAAGTTTCAAATACAATTAAAAAGAAACATTAGTTTCTTCAAGGGGTTACGGCGCTCGCTACGGCAACCGCCCGAGATGGCATGCTTTCTGCGATGAGGCCTGGGTCCTTCCTTCGACCTAGGCGCTCCCATGACCTCTCTTGCTTACCGCTGTGCCATGACGCTTTCCGCCCTGGCCTTCGGGCTCGGCCTGCTGGGCGCTGCCAGCGCCGACACCCTCGATAACGTGAAAGCCCGCGGCAAGCTGGTGGTGGCCATAGATCCCACCTTCGCGCCCTACGAGTACACGGACGCCAGCGGCACCATCGTCGGCTATACACCGGAAATCATGCAGCGGGTAGCCGCCAGACTGGGCGTCGCGCTCGAGTACCAGAAGATGGCCTTCAGCGGCATCATCCCGGCGCTGATCGCCGGCTCCGTCGACGCCGAAGGCTCCTCGCTCAACGTCACCGCCGAGCGCGCCGCCAAGGTTCTCTTCACCGTCCCCTTCGGCAAGAGCGTCAACGCGGTCCTGGTGCGTGCCGACGAGACCCGGGTGACGGCTACCCCGCTGACCGTCGAAGCCCTTTCCGGCCTGACCGCTGCGGTCAAGGCCACCACCGCGCCTGAACAGCTGCTCAGGCAGTTCAACGGCCAACTGAAGGCGCGGCAGCTCCCGCCGATCAAGATCATCAGTGTCGACAGCGTCGACCAGACCCTGGCCGCGCTCATGACCCGCCGCGCCGATTTCGTCTTCGACGATCTCACCGTGCTGGGCGGTCTGACCAAGCAGCTGCCCGGCAAGGTCAAGCAGGTCGGCGAACTGGGTGACAGCCAGTGGATCAGCTGGGCCACCCGCAAGGACGACGCGCGCCTGAACAAGGTGATCAGCGACGAAATCATCGCCCTTGGGCAATCCGGCGAACTGAAAGCGCTGCAACAGCGCTATCTCGGGGTCAGCTTCGACCTGCCCACCGCCGACTTCATCCCCCGCCAGTGAGTCTTCCCATGCCTTGCCCAACCCATCACGTGCACGTCCCGGCCGGGCACGGCCGGACTTTCGAGATCCGTGCCGGCCAGTACCTCACCATCATCGACACCGACGGTCAGCAGGCGGCGGACTTCGTCGCCGTCGTGCGGGGCCGGCTGGAGGAGCAGCTGTCCCCGGTGCACACCCGCCGCCGCCTCAATTCGCTGTTCTTCACGATTGGCGACTGCCTCTACTCCACCGCCGACGAGCCGCTGCTGGAAGTGATCGCCGACACCATCGGCGTCCACGATGCCAATGTGCCCGCCTGCGACCCGACCCGCTTCAGCGTCGATTTCGGCGTGGACGGCCACCGCAACTGCCTGGACAACCTGCACGAAGGCCTGGCCGGCTACGGCCTGCTGGCGGTCAACGTGCCGGAGCCCTTCAACCTGTTCCAGAACGGACCGGTGACCGCCGACGGCCGCATGCAGGTCACCGACCCCAGGAGCAAGGCAGGCGATCACGTGGTGTTCCGGGCGCTCAAGGACCTGGTCTGCGCCGTGTCCTCCTGCCCGCAGGACATCATTCCGGGCAATGGCCTGCACGTGACGCCCATCGATATCCGCATCGCCGACACCGCCCCCACTCCCGCCTGAGGAACGCCCCATGCTGTTGATGAAAGAACACCTCGACGAACGCGCGCCGCTGCCCGTGCTGCGGGTCGAGATCCGCGCCGGAAGCGCCGGTTCGATCGCCGTGAAGCGGGGTCAGTTGCTGCGCATCGAAGCCCTGGACGCCGGTGTGGTGGCCAGCCTGTTCGGCTTCAGCGAGGGGGAGCCCATGGTGCATCTCTCGGTCCATCACACCCGGGTTTTCAGCAACTCCTATGTCCTGGGCTCGGGCATGCGGCTGGTGAACAACCGGCGGCGCCCGGTGATGGTCCTGGGCCAGGACAGCCTGGGCACGCATGACCTGCTGCTGCCCGCCTCCACCAGCGCCTTCCTGCGCAGCCGCGGCTATGCGCAGACCGGCTGCGTCGAAGCGGTACAGGCCGAGCTCGCGCGGCTGGGTCGGCGCCAGCCCAAGCTTCCGGACCCCGTCAACCTGTTCATGCATGTCGTGCTGGAACGCGATGGCAGCCTGCATCCCCAGCCGAACCGGACCAAGGTCGGCGACCGGATCACCTGCCGCGTGGTGCAGGACATGCTCTTCGTCGTCTCGACCTGCTGCACCGGCATTCCCGGCAACGATCAGGTCGGCGCCGTGGCGCTCGCGGTCGCGGAAAGCCTGAGCGACTTCCCGGAGTAAGCCGTGCTGGAACAGATGCTCAAGATCCTGCCGGAGCTGGGGCCCGGATTGCTGGTCACGCTCGAGCTGACGCTGGCCGCGGCGCTGCTCAGCTTCAGCGTCGGTCACCTCATCTGGTGGCTGCGCCAACACCAGGCCTGGCTGCCCAGCCGGCTGGGCCGCCTGTACATCAGCCTGATGCGCGGAACGCCTTCCATCGTCCAGCTGTTCCTGGTGTTCTTCTCGCTACCGCTGCTCGGCCTGGGCGGCAAACCGCTGCTGGCCGCGGTGCTCGCGCTCGGCCTGAACAGCGCCGCCTACACCGCGGAGATCCTGCGGGGAAGCTATCGCAACCTGGCCAGCGGCCAGACCGAGGCGCCCCTGGCCCTGGGACTCTCCCGCCTGCAGTGCTGGCGCCACGTCCTGGCACCCCAGGCGCTGCGCAGCAGCCTGCCGGCGCTGGTCAACGAATTCACGCTGATCGTCAAGACCACGCCCCTGGCGTCCGTGATCGCCGTGACCGAGCTGACCTACGCCGGACAGCTGATCATCGCCCGCACCTACGAGGCCGGACCGGTGATGCTGCCGGTCGTCGCCGGCTACCTGCTGGTGTGCTGGCCGATCCTGCTGCTCGCTCGGCGCCTGGAAGGGCGTTTCGCCACCGCGAGGAACGCCTGATGGATCCGGGCATCATCCTGGCCTACGCCCCGTCGCTGCTTGCCGGCCTGGTCTACACCCTGCAACTCTCCCTGATCACGGCGCTGCCCGCCCTGCTCCTGGCCGCCCTGCTGGCCTGGATCCGGCTGCGCGGCCGCCAGCCACTGCTCCAGCTGCTGGCGCGCGGCTACACCGACCTCATCATGGGCCTGCCGCTGCTGGTGCTGATCTATGTGCTCTTCTTCATCCTGCCGGAATACGGCCTCACCCTGTCCTCGCCCCTGGTGGGGGTCACGGCCCTGACCCTGTACTACGGTCCCTATCTGGCCCAGGTGCTGCGCGCCGCCTTCGCGGCCATTCCGCCAGGGCAATTCGAGGCCTGCAGCGCCCTGGGCATGTCCCGCTGGCAGAGCTTTCGCCATGTCGCCCTGGCCCAGGCGCTCCCCGTGGCCCTGCCGCCGGCGACCGGCCTGTTCATCGGCCTGCTGAAGGATTCGGCGCTGCTGTCGGTGGTCTCGGTCGAGGAGTTCATGTACGCGGCCAAGCAGGCCATTTCGGAAAGCTACGCCCCCCTGGAAATCTATCTGGCAGTCGCCCTGAGCTACTGGCTGGTCACGCTCGCCATCGATGCGGCCGCCGGCGCCTGGGAGCGCCGCCTTACCCGCCATCGCATCCACTAGTCACCCACGAGGTTCATCCATGTTCCATCCCCTCGCTTCCATCGTCGTACCCGCCGGTCACGGCAAGGCCGTCCGCCTGCGCGCCGGCCAAAGCGTGCAGGTCATCAATACCCACGGTACCCAAGTCGTCGACTGCTGGGCCTGGAATGCCTATGACCTCGACGAATACATGTGCATGGAGGCCACCCGGGTCTACACCCAGCACCTCAATCCCGTGGTCGGCGACAGCTTCGTCACCAGCGAGCGCCACCCGATCCTGACCGTGGTCGAAGACACCTCTCCGGGGGTCCACGATACCTTCATGGCGGCCTGCGACCGCCGTCGCTACGAACTGCTCGGATGCAGCCACTACCACCGGAACTGCACCGACAACCTGGTCGAAGGCATGCTGGAACTGGGTGTCACACCGCCCCGGCGCACCCTCGCCTCCTTCAATATCTTCATGAACATCCGGGTACAGCCGGACAATATCCATCTGGACACCCTGCCCACGGTGACCCGCCCGGGTGACTTCATCACCCTGCGCGCGGAAATGGACTGCTTCGTCGCCTTCTCGGCCTGCCCCCAGGATATCGTCAGCATCCAGGGGGAAGGCGACAACACGCCCAAGGACGCCGAGCTGCGCATCCTCGACGACGCCTATCCCCATATTCCGCTCCGGGGTCCCTGGGTGCCCGCCCATTTGGCGGCACGCTCGGGCTGAGCCGCGCTGGCCTGGCGTCACCTCGGGAGACGCCAGGCCGCGCCAGCATCCTGGTGGACTACGTCCAGTAGGCGATCAATCAGACCTGTG
>NZ_JASCON010000075.1:0-26357 GCF_029959585.1 Pseudomonas sp. PS02302 | reverse complement strand
CCGTCGCCCGGCCCGCGGGCCGCGCCACCGGGGCCCCGGCGGGCTGACCGCCTGGCCCGCCGCCCGCCTCTCTCCGGCAGAGGCGGGCGGCCAGGAGTCTGGCAGGTCCGTGAAGTCCTCAGGATTTGCCCCGCTCTCGCACCTCTTTCCTACCTGCCTAGATCCCGCACCTCTGTAACCGACACAGTGCCTGTTGCCCGATGCGATAAGTGAAGGCTGTGCACCAGACACCCCGTCTGCAGCGTGCGCGACCAGACAACGCAAAAGGCACCCCAGGTATCCGGCTGGTCATGATCAGGCTGGCGAAGCGTACGTCAGGCGACGTGCAGCGGCTTCACTTGCTGGCGGATCAGCTCGCCTTTCGAGGTTTCCGCCACCCGTAGTTCATAGGTGGCCTGAAGGCCCATCCAGAAATTCGCCGTGGTGTCGAAAGCAGCGGCAAGCCGCAAGGCCATATCCGCAGAGATTCCACGACGCTCCAGTACCACGTCGTTTACCGTAGGTGCCGAGACGCCCAGCGCACGGGCCAAGGCCGATGGCGTCATGTTCATGGGGACCAGATAGTCTTCCCGCAGAATCTCCCCGGGATGAACCGGGCGCATTCCGTTGGTCAGCATGGCGTTACCTCTTTCTTTCCAGCTAGGGCTAAGACACGGGTCGGATCTTGATCGATATCTGAGCCAGCGCCTGGTTTGGCGGGTGCCGGCCCCTTCAGTGATAGTCGACTATTTCGACGTTGGCGGGTCCTTGCGGCGTCCATTCGAAACAGATGCGCCATTGGTCATTTATGCGGATGCTGTGCTGACCCTTCCGCTTGCCTTCCAAGAGCTCGAGGCGATTACCGGGCGGCGATCGGAGGTCGCGCAACTCCACCGCCTCACTCAGCGCTGTCAGTCTGCGTGTCGCCACCCTGGCTATCTGACTCCACTTCCGATTGTCGCCATCGGTAAAAAGCGCCTGGGTATCCTTGCACTTGAAGCTCAGTATCATCAGTCAACCTTGACTCAGCTCGTCAAGGACAAACTTAACGCATAACGTTAAACGTTTCAACGCCAGTCGTTGGCAGGAATCGACAGGGTGCGGCGTACGAGCGCCTTTGCTGCCAGTGCCTTGATGACGATCCGAGTCACCGTCTTACGGCCAAGACGGCGACCCAGTCGGAAACCTGCAGGCTACCGCAAGGGGCTAGGGGTGCTGCGAGCGCATGGACGCGCCTCGCAGTAGCCTAGGAAGGAGACCTAGAGCACCACCGTCCGCCCGGCATTGAGGAAGACGCGGCGCTCCAGGTGATAGCCCACCCCACGCGCCAGGGTCAGGCACTCGATGTCACGGCCGCGGGCCACCAGGTCTTCGGCGTAGTGGGCGTGGTCCACCGACTCGACGCCCTGGGCGATGATGGGGCCTTCGTCCAGGTCGTTGTTGATGTAGTGCGCGGTGGCGCCCACCAGCTTGACGCCCTTGGCATAGGCCTGGTGATAGGGCCGCGCGCCCTTGAAGCCCGGCAGCAGCGAATGGTGGATGTTGATCGCCCAGCCATCGAGGCGACGGCACAGCTCGGGCGACAGCACCTGCATGTAGCGCGCGAGGATCACCAGCTCGGCGCCGGTCTCCTGCAGCACCTGCCAGACCTTGGCCTCCTGGGCCGGCTTGTCCTGGGGATCCAGCGGAAAATGGTGATAGGGAATGCCGTGCCAGGCCGCCAGGGGCTCCAGATCCGGATGGTTGGAGATCACCGCCACCACGTCCATGGGCAACTGGCCGATGCGCTGGCGATAGAGCAGGTCGTTGAGGCAGTGGTCGGCCTTGGAGACCATGATGGCGACCTTGGCCCTATAGCCGGGCGGGGTCAGTTCGAAGGTCATGTCGAAGGGTGTGAAGCGCAGGTCCAGGCCGACGCGGAACAGGCCTTCGTTGAAGTCGCTGGGTACCTGGAATTCTACCCGGATGAAGAAGCGCTGGGCTTCGCGATCGTCGAAGCTGTGGTGCTGGGTGACATAGCAGCCCTGCTCGAACAGATAGCGCGTGACCACGTCTACGGTGCCGAGGCGACTCGGGCTCTGGGCGGTGAGAATCCAGGTATCGGGCGTGCGGCTCATGATGAATTCCTTTGCATGGAGATGAAGCCAGAATCACAAAACCCGACCTGCGCGCAACGCAGATCGGGTTCGATGGAGCGCCTGAACGCAGCGACCGATCAGGCCTCGATGCGCAGTCCATACTCGGCGCTCGCGTCCTGCAGCCATAGCCAGACGTAGTCGGCGAAGCTGCGGCGCACCACCAGTTCCCAGGTGTCCGGTGCCGTGTGGCGGATCACCAGCTGGGACTTGGCGAACACCGTCCCGACGGCCTTGCCCACCGGGAAGTTGTCCGGATGGACGTCGTAGGAGGTGGACTTCATCAGCACTTCACGCACCTTGGGTCCCTTGAGCTCGACCAGCGTCTGGCCGCCACCGACATTGATGATGGCGACATGGCGCTCGCCCAGGGCCTGGCGCAAGGCCTGCTCGGTGGCGAACTCGCTGCCACCGGGTACCACCAGCAGCCACTCGTCCGGACCGAGCCATTGCAGCGAGCTCTCGCCCTTCTGGGTGATCGCCAGCGGTCCAGGCACTTCCAGGCCGACCACGCTCTGCACGGCGCCGGTGAAGCCTTCGTCATGGGCGTCGCCACGCAGCACCAGGTGCCCCAGCAGGGCCCGCTCGCGCAGGGTCACCCCGGCGGTGGCCGGGCCGCGACCGACGAGCTTGTTCAGCTCGGCGTGGAACAGTGGGGATTCGGCGCGCGCCTTGTCGGAGTATTGGTCGTAGACATTGATGTTGTTCATGGGGCGCTATCCTCGTTAGGCGACGTTCTGCCGCTCACCCTTGGGGTCGTAGAACACCGGCGAGACGATCTCGGCAGCGATGTAGCGGCCATCGGCCAGCGGGGCGTAGACGGTCTGGCCCATGCGGCCCAGCCCACCCTTGACCATCGCCATGGCGAAGCCGTAGCCCAGGGTCGCGCTGTGGTAGCTGGAGGTCACGTGACCGACCATGTCCATGGGGATCGGCTGGTTGCGCTCGAACACCAGTTGCGCGCCTTCCGGCAGGACGTCGCGGGCATCCAGGGGCTTGAGGCCGACCAGTTGCTTGCGATTCTCGCGGATGCAGTCCACGCGATGCATGCCGCGCTTGCCGATGAAGGAGAAGCTCTTGTTCAGGCTCACCGCCCAGCCCATGCCCAGGTCCTGGGGCGTGACCGAACCATCGGTGTCCTGACCGATGATGATGAAGCCCTTCTCCGCCCGCAGCACGTGCATGGTCTCGGTGCCGTAGGGGGTGAGGTCGAATTCCTTGCCCGCGGCGACCACCTGCTCCAGCACGCCCATGGCGTAGTTGGCCGGTACGTTGATCTCATAGGAGAGCTCGCCGGTGAACGAGATGCGGAACACCCGCGCCGGCACCCCGCCCACCTGGCCTTCCTTCCAGGCCATGAAGGGGAAGGCGGCGTTGTCCAGATCGATGTCGGTCAGCTTGGCCAGCAGCTTGCGGCTGTTGGGACCGGACAGGGTCAGGGTCGCCCAGTGGTCGGTGACCGAGGTGAAGTACACCTCCAGCTCCGGCCATTCGGTCTGGTGGTAGAGCTCCAGCCATTCGAAGACGCGCGCGGCGCCACCGGTGGTGGTGGTCATCAGGAAGTGGTTGTCGGCGAGACAGGCGGTGACGCCGTCGTCGAAGACCATGCCGTCTTCCTTGCACATCAGGCCGTAGCGGGCCTTGCCGATGTCCAGCTTGGTCCAGGCGTTGGTGTAGACGCGATTGAGGAATTCCCGCGCATCCTTGCCCTGGATGTCGATCTTGCCCAGGGTCGAGGCGTCGAGCAGGCCGACGCTGCGGCGCACGGCCAGGCACTCGCGGTTGACCGCGGCGTGCAGGTCCTCGCCCGCCTTGGGGAAGTACCAGGGGCGCTTCCACTGGCCGACGTCTTCGAACAGCGCGCCCTGCTTGAGGTGCCAGGCGTGCAGCGCGGTGTAGCGCTTGGGCTCGAACAGGTGGCCGCAATGCCGTCCGGCGATGGCGCCGAAGGTGATGGGCGTGTAGTTCGGGCGGAACATGGTGGTGCCGACTTCCGGGATGGCCTTGCTCTGCACCCGGGCGGCGATGGCCAGACCGTTGATGTTGCCCAGCTTGCCCTGGTCGGTACCGAAGCCCATGGCGGTGTAGCGCTTGACGTGCTCGATGGACTCGAAGCCCTCGCGGCAGGCCAGCTCGATGCCGGCGGCGGTCACATCGTTCTGCAGGTCGACGAATTGCTTGGGCGCTCGCGACGACGGCTTGTCGTGGGGCACCTGGAACAGCGCCAGACTCGGCTCTTCCTGGCGGAATTCGGCCTGGGGCAGCTCGCCGCTGACCACCTTGGCGCCGGCTTCGGCCGCGGCAGTCGCGCCCGCTTCGAAACCGTCGGCGAGGACATCGCCCAGGGCGAAGACGCCATTCACGCCGCCGGCGCAGACGCGCTTCTGCGGCGCCGGACCGGGCACGAAGGCCTGGATGTCTTCACGCCACTGCGGACGACCGCCCAGGTGCGAAGCCAGGTGGACCACCGGGCTGTAACCGCCGGAGGTGGCGATGAGGTCACAGTCGACCCACTCGCCGCCACCCAGGGTGCGGAAGGCGGTCAGGTCGATGGTGGCGATCTTGGCGCCCGTCACGCGGGTGTTGCCGCGGGCTTCGCTCACGGCGGTACCGCCCATGACGTGCACGCCGCGCTTGCGCACCTCCTCGACCCAGGCGCCGCGGGGGTTGGGCCGCGCATCGGCCACGGCCACCACCTGGCGACCGGCTTCGAGCCAGTCCAGGGCCACGCGGTAGGCGTAGTCGTTGTTGGTGGACAGCACCAGGCGCTGACCCGGGGCCACGGCATAGCGACGGATGTAGGTGGACACGGCGCCGGCCACCATATTGCCCGGCAGGTCGTTGTTGGCGTACACCAGCGGCCGCTCGTGGGCGCCGGTGGCCAGTACCACGCGGGTAGCGCGGACGCGGTGCAGGCGCTGACGCACCTGGCCATGGGGCGCGCGATCACCCAGGTGATCGGTGAGCCGCTCGTGGATGGTGAGGAAATTGTGGTCGTGGTAGCCGTTGACCGTGGCGCGCGGCAGCAAGACCACGTTGTCCAGGCCCTGCAGTTCGGCCACGGCCTTGGCGGCCCAGTCGGCGGCCGGGGCGCCGTCGAGACGCTCGCGGCTGTCCAGCAGGCTGCCACCGAATTCTTCCTGTTCGTCGGCCAGGATCACCCGGGCGCCGCTGCGACCGGCGGCCAGGGCCGCGGCCAGACCGGCGGCGCCACCACCCACCACCAGCACGTCGCAGTGCTGGTTGAAGTTGTCATAGGTATCCGGATCGACCTGGGTCGGCGCACGGCCGAGGCCGGCGGCCTTGCGGATGTACTTCTCGTAGGTCATCCACAGATTCTGCGGATACATGAAGGTCTTGTAGTAGAAGCCGGGCGGCATCATCTTGCCGCCGACCTTGCCGAGAATGCCCATGAGGTCGTTGTTGACGCTCGGCCAGCCGTTGGTGCTGGCGGAGACCAGGCCCTGGTACAGCGCCTGCTGGGTGGCCCGCACGTTGGGCACCTGGGTGGCTTCGGTGGCGCCGATCTGCATGATGGCGTTGGGCTCTTCGGCACCGGCGGCGACGATGCCGCGCGGCCGGGAATACTTGAAGCTGCGCCCGATCACGTCCACGCCGTTGGCCAGCAGCGCCGAGGCCAGGGTGTCACCCTTGAAGCCCTGGTAGGTCTGCCCATTGAAGGTGAAGGTGATGGCCTGGCTGCGGTCCAGGCGACCGCCCTGGGTGAGTCGATGGACCTGGCTCATGTGCGCTCTCCTCGCTCGGCGGTGAAGCGGGGTTGCTCGCCGATCGGATAGGTTTCGAGAATTTCGTAGGTCTCGGTGTTACGGGTCGCGTTGAAGTACTGGCGGCAGCCCGAAGCATGAACCCACAGCTCGTGACGCAGGCCGCGCGGATTGTCGCGGAAGAACATGTAATCGCCCCACTCCGCGTCGCTGCAGGCCTCGGGATCCAGCGGACGCGGGATGTGCGCCTCGCCGGCGGCGTGGAATTCTTCTTCGGAGCGCAATTCCCCGCAGTGGGGGCAATGGATGTACAACATGCTCGGGCTCCTTAGTGCGCGACGGCCGCTGCGCCGTGTTCGTCGATCAGCGCGCCGGTGTGGAAACGGTCGATGGAGAAGGGCTTGGCCAGCGGATGCATCTCGCCGGAGGCGAGGGACGCCGCGAAGACGTTGCCCGAGCCAGGCGTGGCCTTGAAGCCGCCGGTACCCCAGCCGCAGTTGAAGAACAGATTTTCCACCGGGGTCTTGGAAATGATCGGGCAGGCGTCGGGCGAGGTGTCGACGATGCCGCCCCACTGGCGGTTCATGCGCACCCGCGAAAGGATCGGGAACATCTCGACGATGGCCTGCAGGGTGTGCTCGATCACCGGGTAGGAGCCGCGCTGGCCGTAGCCGACCCAGCTGTCGATGCCGGCGCCGATCACCAGGTCGCCCTTGTCGGACTGGCTGATGTAGCCGTGCACCGCGTTGGACATGATGACGCTGTCGATGATGGGCTTGATCGGCTCGGAGACCAGCGCCTGCAGCGGGTGGGACTCCAGCGGCAGGCGGAAACCGGCCAGCTTGGCCATGTGCCCGGAGTTGCCGGCGGTGACCACGCCGACGCGACGGGCGCCGATGAAGCCGCGGTTGGTTTCCACGCCAATCACCTTGCCGTCCTGCTTGCGGAAGCCGGTGACCTCAGTCTGCTGGATCAGGTCGACGCCCAGGGCGTCGGCGGCGCGGGCGAAGCCCCAGGCCACGGCGTCGTGACGGGCCACGCCGCCGCGACGCTGCACGGTGGCACCGAAGATCGGATAGCGGGTGTTCTTGCTGCAGTCCAGGTAGGGAATCTCCTCGGCCACCTGGCGGGTGTCGAGCAGTTCGCCGTCGACGCCATTGAGGCGGTTGGCGCTGACCCGGCGCTCGGAATCGCGCATGTCCTGCAGGGTGTGGCAGAGGTTGTAGACGCCGCGCTGGGAGAACATGACGTTGTAGTTGAGGTCCTGGGACAGGCCTTCCCACAGCTTCATGGCGTGCTCATAGAGGTGCGCCGACTCGTCCCACAGGTAGTTGGAGCGGACGATGGTGGTGTTGCGCGCGGTGTTGCCGCCGCCCAGCCAGCCTTTCTCGATCACCGCGACGTTCTTCACGCCGAACTGCTTGGCGAGGTAGTAGGCGGTGGCCAGGCCGTGACCGCCACCACCGACGATGACCACGTCGTACACCGGCTTGGGCGTCGGGGTGCGCCACATCCGCTGCCAGTTCTCGTGATGGCTCAGGGAGTGCTTGAAGAGGCCGAAGCCGGAATAGCGTTGCATCTGGAGACTCCTGCAGACGACGCCCCTTTCCGCGAGGGGGAAAGGGGTTGGATAAGGGTTGCGTCAGGCGCGCGGCGACTAGCGGTAAACCGGGTAGTCGCGGCACAGCGCAGCCACCTGGCGCGCCACCTGGGCTTCCACATCGGCATCGCCGAGGTGGTCGAGGATGTCGCAGATCCAGCCCGCGACGCGTTCGCTTTCGCTGACGCCCAGGCCACGGGTGGTCAGGGCCGGGGTGCCGATGCGCAGACCCGAGGTCACGAAGGGCGACTGGGGATCGTTGGGCACGGCGTTCTTGTTCACGGTGATGCAGGCGCGACCCAGGGCGGCGTCCGCGTCCTTGCCGGTGATGCCCTGCTTGATCAGGCTGACCAGGAACAGGTGGTTGTCGGTACCGCCGGAGACCACGTCGTAGCCGCGTGCCTTGAACACGCCGGCCATGGCCTGGGCGTTCCTGATCACCTGCTGCTGGTAGGTCTTGAAGCCCGGCTCCAGGGCTTCCTTGAAGCACACGGCCTTGCCGGCGATGACGTGCATCAGCGGGCCGCCCTGGGCGCCCGGGAACACCGCGGCGTTGAGCTTCTTCTCGATGTCGGCGTTGGCCTTGCACAGGATCAGGCCGCCACGGGGGCCGCGCAGGGTCTTGTGGGTGGTGGTGGTCACCACGTCGGCGAAGGGCACCGGGTTCGGATAGACACCGGCGGCGACCAGACCGGCCACGTGCGCCATGTCGACGAACAGCAGGGCACCCACGCTGTCGGCGATGGCGCGGAAGCGCGGGAAATCCAGGGTCTTGGAGTAGGCGGAGAAGCCCGCCACGATCATCTTGGGCTGGTGCTCTTCGGCCAGACGCTGGATCTCGTCGTAGTCGATAAGCCCGGTGTCGGTGTTGATGCCGTACTGCACCGCGTTGTACAGCTTGCCGGAGGAGCTGACCTTGGCGCCGTGGGTCAGGTGACCGCCATGGGCCAGGCTCATGCCGAGGATGGTGTCGCCGGGCTGCAGCAGCGCCAGGTAGACGGCCGAGTTGGCCTGGGAACCGGAGTGCGGCTGGACGTTGGCGTAGTCGGCGCCGAACAGCTGCTTGGCGCGCTCGATGGCCAGCTGCTCGACCTTGTCGACATGCTCGCAGCCACCGTAGTAGCGCTTGCCCGGATAGCCTTCGGCGTACTTGTTGGTCAGCACGCTGCCCTGGGCTTCCATGACGCGCTGGCTGGTGTAGTTTTCGGAGGCGATCAGTTCCAGGTGATGCTCCTGGCGCCGCGCTTCCTCGCCCATGGCGGCGAACAGCGCATCATCGTAGCCCTGGATTTGGTCCTGCTTGCTGAACATCGCGGCGCTCCTAAAGTCTGTGGCGGTGAAAACCACCCCCTTGCCGCGATGGTAGGCCCCGCCCCTGACCCCAAGATGCCTGTTTACGCCCCGGGCCGGCGCGTTTGCGACAGCCGCTCAACGGGCGAGTTCTGCCGTTCGCCGGGTCCTATCAAGTCGGCTCTCCTGGCGCCGATAGGCTGGTTACGCCTTTGCCCCAGCCAGCGAGTTCTGCCATGTTCAATGCGCATCTAAAGAAGACCATCGCTCGGCTGGAAGCCGAGCAGCATGCCAATCAGGGCCTGACCCAGGCCCTGGAGCGTTCCATGGCGGTGATCGAGTTCGATCTCGACGGCACCATCCTGCGCGCCAACGACAACTTCCTCCGCCTGACCGGCTACCGCGCCGACGCCCTGGTCGGCCAGCACCATCGCCGTCTCTGCCCGGCCAGCGTGGTCCAGGGTCGCGACTATGGCGATTTCTGGGCGCGCCTGAAGCGTGGCGACTTCGTCTCCGGCGCCTTCCAGCGCCTGGACGCCCAGGGCCGTACGCTCTGGCTGGAAGCCAGCTACAACCCGCTGCCCGACAGCAGCGGCAAGATCGCCAAGGTGGTGAAGTACGCCCTCGACGTCACCGCCCAGGTCGAGCGCGACAGCGAAGCCCAGAGCAAGCTCAAGGCGCTGGACCGCGCCCTGGCGCGCATCGAGTTCGACCTGGACGGACGCATCCTGGACGCCAACGACAACTTCCTGGCCACCCTGGGCTACAGCCTGAAGGAGATCCAGGGCCAGCAGCATCGACTGTTCTGCGAGCCGGCCCTGGTCAACAGCAGCGAATACGCCGACTTCTGGCGCCGCCTCAACGCCGGCGAATTCTTTCGCGGCCAGTTCAAGCGCCTGGGCAAGCATGGCCGGGTGATCTGGCTGGAAGCGAGCTACAACCCGGTGTACGACGCTACCGGCCGGCTGTACAAGGTGGTCAAGTACGCCAGCGACATCAGCGAGCGGGTGGAAAAGCACGAAAGCGACGGCCGCAGTGCCTCGCGGGCCTATCACATCTCCGCCGAAACCGAGAAGGTCGCCGAGCACGGCACCCGGATCATCCAGGCCGCCGCGGGCGAGATGCGCGAGATCGCGCACAACGTCAGCGCCTCCGCCGAGGTGATCGGCCAGCTGGGTCAGCGCTCGGAGCAGATCACCGCCATCGTCAACACCATCCGCGGCATCGCCGACCAGACCAACCTGCTGGCGCTCAACGCCGCCATCGAAGCGGCCCGCGCCGGTGACCAGGGCCGTGGCTTCGCCGTGGTCGCCGACGAGGTTCGTCAGCTGGCGGGGCGCACCAGCAGCGCCACGGCAGAGATTGCCGAGATGATCGGCCGGATCCTCAACGAAACCCAGCAGGCGGTCGCCAGCATGGAGAGCACCCAGGGGCGCGCGGTCAAGGGCGTCGAGCTGGCGGACCAGGCCGGCGCGGTGATCGTGCAGATCCGCGATGGCGCCAGCGACGCGGTGGAAGCCGTGAGCATGTTCGCCAGCAAGCTGGACGAATCCGAGGTGATTCCCAAGGGCGCGCGCAACTGGGTGGGCCATTGAGGCTGCGGGCTTGATCGGGATCAAGCGACCCTGACAGCCAGGGTCTAGCATGAAGGCATACCCCTCTCGTGGAGATGCCCCATGCACACTGTCCTGGTCGCCTACGATGGTTCCCCCAGCGCCGACAACGCCCTGCGCTATGTCCTCGACCTGGTGAAGGCCGGGCTGACGCTGGAGTTGCACCTGCTCAACGTACAGAACGAGCCGGAGATCTATGGCGCGCCCTTCGACGACCGCATCCTGCGCGAGTGGCGCGGCAGCCTGCAGGACAAGGCCGAGGACATCCTGGTGCGCGCGCGCCCGGCCCTGCTCGAAGCCGGTATCGAGGCCCAGACCCACGTCGGCTTCGGCGGCATCGCCGAGACCATCGGCGAGACGGCGCGACGTCTGGAGGTGGACACCGTGGTCATGGGCACCCGCGGCCTGGGTTCGCTCAGTGGCCTGCTGCTCGGCTCGGTGGCCCATCGCGTGGTGCACCAGGTGCCCTTGCCGGTGATCCTGGTGAAATAGCCACCCAACAAAAAACCAGCCCTTGGGCTGGTTTTTTCGTTTTCGGGCATCGCATGGATCAGATGCTCAGGGTCCAGTCGTAGTCGACGATCAGCGGCGCATGCTCGGAGAAGCGCGGTTGCCGCGGCAGGCGCGCCGAGCGCACGAAGCGGCGCAGACCCGGAGTGAGGATGTTGTAGTCGAAGCGCCAGCCCAGATTCAGGTGCTCGGCCTGGTCGCTGTCTGGCCACCAGCTGAACTGGTCACCTTCGCGGCTCACTTCGCGCAGGGCATCCACATAGCCCATGTTGCCGATCACCTCGTCCATCCAGGCCCGCTCGGGCGCCAGGAAACCGGGGATCTGCTGGCAGTCGCGCCAGTTCTTCACGTCCTGCTTCTGGTGCGCCACGTACAGCGAGCCGCAATAGATGTACTCGCGGCGCTTGCGGCGCTGCTTGTTCAGGTAGTGGGTGAAGTCGTCCATGAACTTGAATTTCATGTTCAGATCTTCATCGCCGCGCTTGCCCGAGGGCAGCAGCAGGGTGGCGATGCTGACCTTGTCGAAGTCCGCCTGCAGATAGCGACCGAAACGATCGCAGGACTCGAAGCCCAGGCCGCTGATCACCGCCTTCGGCTGGACCCGCGTATAGAGCGCGACACCGCCCTGGGACGGCACTTCGGCGTCGCAGGCATAGAGGATGTAACCCTCCAGCGCATAGGCCGGGTCGTCCATGTCGTAAGAAGAGGCGCGGGTATCCTGCAAGCAGATCACGTCGGCATTCTGCGCCTTGAGCCAAGGCAACAGGCCCCGCTCCACAGCGTCCTGAATACCATTGACGTTCAAGCTGATGATCCGCATAAATGGCCCCCAAAAAATCGTGGATGTATGATACCCGAGCTAAACCGGTTTAGCTAAATACAAGCCGCGCAAGGACTTATATGCAGGCGTACCAGCGTAATTTCATTCGTTTCGCCATCGAGCGCGGAGTTCTGCGCTTTGGTGAATTCACCCTGAAATCGGGTCGCATCAGCCCCTATTTCTTCAACGCCGGCCTGTTTCACAGCGGTTCGGCGCTGGCCCAGCTCGGCCGTTGCTACGCCGATGCGCTGGTCCAGGCCAACCTGCCGTTCGATGTCCTCTTCGGCCCGGCCTACAAGGGCATCCCCCTGGCGGCGGCCACGGCGGTGGCCCTGGTCGAGCACCATGGCCGCGACGTGCCCTGGTGCTTCAACCGCAAGGAAGCCAAGGATCACGGCGAAGGCGGCCTGCTGGTGGGCGCGCCCCTGACCGGTCGGGCGCTGATCATCGATGACGTCATCACCGCCGGCACCGCCATCCGCGAGGTCATGCAGATCATCGAAGGCCAGGGTGCCAGCGCGGCCGGGGTGCTCATTGCCCTGAATCGCCAGGAGCGTGGCCGCGGCGAGTTGTCGGCCATCCAGGAAGTCGAGCGTGACTACGGCATTCCGGTGCTCAGCATCGTTGCCCTGGATCAGGTGCTCGAATACCTGGCCGAGGATGCCGAGCTCAAGCGTCACCTGCCCGCCGTCCAGGACTATCGCGCTCAATACGGCATCTAGCCGCCAGCCCCAGGAGAGACGGTCATGGTCGTACGTCGCGCCGCTGCCAGCCTGTTGCTCATCGCCCTGCCGCTGGCCGGTCAGGCGGCCGAGCTGTATCGCTATCTGGACCGCAACGGCACCCTGGTCATCGATCGCCAGGGCGTGCCGCCGGAGTACGCCGGCAAGGGCTACGACGTGCTCAACGAACAGGGCCGGGTGGTCCGCAAGGTCGCTCCGGCACTGCCCGCCGCGGAACTCGATCGCCAGGCGCGCGAGCGCCAGCAGGCGGTCGTCGATGGCCAGTTGCGCAAGCTCTACAGCAATGTCGAGGACGTCGACCGCGCCAAGGCGCGCAAGCTGACGGAGTTCGACGGCCTGATGCAGATCAAGAAGGCCAACCTGGAGGCCGCACGCCAGCTGCAAAGCCAACTGATGGAGCAGGCGGCGGTGCAGCAGCGCAATGGCCAGGCGCTCCCGGCTGATCTGCAGGCACGGCTCGACGCCGCGGCGGCCGATCAGGTGCGCCTGCAGGCCGATCTGCAGCGCTACGCCGAATTGCGCACCAGCACCAGCGCCGCCTTCGACGCGGATCGCGCGCGCATGCAGCGGCTGGAAGGCGCCCCCGACACGGATCGCTGAGCCGGCAGGGCGCAACGCCCGGACCTGCTCCTGACACCCGCCAGACCTCTGGCTGGCTATCAGCCGACGACCTCCTCGTCAGTGGCCGACGCCCTGATCCAGGGTGCTCAGCCTCCTGCACCCAAGATTTCTGGCACTCATCGTGCAGGCCCGCTTGCAATGCATTGTTGAACAATCGGATAGCCAAGACTCATGAGCGGCAAGGAAACGGCGGCGCTGTCCCTGGGGGCTCAGCTGCTCCTGGAGATGCGGGAGGACATCATCGGCGGCCGCCTGCGGCCCGGTACGGCGCTGGTCGAGGCTGAGCTGGTCAAGGCCTACAACGCCTCGCGCAACACCATCCGCGAAGCTCTGCACCAGCTGGATCGCGAGGGCCTGGCCACCTATGTGCGCCACAAGGGGGTCATGGTGCGGCGCCTGGGCCTGGCCGAGGTGCGCGACATCTTCACCGTGCGCCGGACCCTGGAACTGCAGGCCATCCTCACTAGCCGCCCGTTGCGCGAATACCAGTCCGATCGGATGCTGGATGCCCTGGAGGCGGCCGAACTGGCGCAGTCGCGCGAGGACTGGCGCGCCCTTGGCACCCACAGCCTGCATTTCCATCAGCACATCGTCGGCCTGCTGCACAGTCCGCTGTTCGATGAATTCTTCGCCACCGTCGCCGCCCAGATGCGCCTGCTGTTTTCCCTCGCGCCCGACGAGGAGCACTTCCAGCGGCCCTGGATAGCCCGCGACCGCCAGATCCACGACCTGCTCGCCGCCGGGCACCGCCAGGCGGCGGGCGAGGCCATGGCCAGCTATCTCGACGATTCCGAAAACCGGCTACTGGATCTGCTCAGCGCAGCCAGGCCGCTCTGACCGAGGAGACCTCCCATGTACAAGGACTACCCCGCTGCCTACCAGTCCACCCAGGGCTCCGCCCTGCAGGTCGATCAGGCCTTCTACGATCGGCTGCGTGAACGCAAGGACGGGCGCACCCTGATCGAGCAATTCGAGATCCCGATCCGTACCGGTCGCGCCTGGAAGGTCCCCGCCGGTCATCTGTTCCGCGTCACCACCCCGCACGGGCCTCAGGTCGGCGACTTCAACGTCTGGAACGCCGAGGATCCGCGCGAACGGATGTGGGCCGCGCGCACCCGGCAACTGCAGGGCGCCCACGTCAGCACCCATGACCGGCTCTGGTCCAACCTACCCTTCCTGCGGCCGCTGCTGACCATCACCGACGACAGCCTGGCCGGCTATGGCATCGACGAACACGGCGGCCGCCTGCATGACCTGCTCGGCACCCGCTGCGATCCCTACGTCAACAAGATGCTCACCGGCGAAGACTTCCACCACCACTGCCACTCGAATCTGACCCGCGCGGTGCTGCCCCACGGCCTCACCGAATTCGACGTCCACGATGTGCTGAACATCTTCCAGTGCACCGGCCTCAACCACGATGACCTGTACTTCATGAAGGCCTGCCCGGCCAGGCCCGGCGACTACCTGGAGTTCTTCGCCGAGATCGACGTGCTCTGCGCCCTGTCCACCTGCCCGGGCGGCGACCTGTCCCTGGCGATGTGGGGGCCCGATGCCGAGGACCCGCTCAAGGTCTGCCGTCCGCTGGGGGTGGAGATCTACCGGGTCGAGGAGGCGCTGCTGCAAGGTTGGGAATCGCCCAAGCGGGCGGCCTACAACGGCCAGCACGGCCTGACGCTGCCCAAGCCCAGCTGGGAGCAGTGAGTCCGGGCCAGCAATGGAAACGGCGCCCTGGGGCGCCGTTTTGGGTCCGACCGAAAGCGCTCAGCGCTTGCGGTTGGAAATCAGCGTACCGACGCCGACGTCGGTGAAGATTTCCAGCAGCACCGCGTTGGGCACCCGGCCGTCGATGATGTGGGCGCTCTGCACCCCGCCCTGCACCGCTTCCAGCGCGCAGCGGATCTTCGGCAGCATGCCGCCGTAGATGGTGCCGTCGGCGATCAGCGAATTGACCTGCTCGGTGGACAGCCCGGTGAGCACCTGGCCCTGCTTGTTCATCAGACCGGCGATGTTGGTCAGCAGCATCAGCTTCTCGGCCTTGAGCGCCTCGGCCACCTTGCCTGCCACCAGGTCGGCGTTGATGTTGTAGGACTCGCCCTCCGGACCCACGCCGATGGGCGCGATGACCGGGATGAAGTCGCCGCGCACCAGCATGTTGAGCAGGTCGACGTTGACCCCGGTGACTTCGCCGACATGGCCGATGTCGATGATCTCCGGCTTGGTCATCTCCGGCGTCTGCCGGCTGACCTTGAGCTTAGTGGCGCGGATCAGGCCCGCATCCTTGCCGGTCAGGCCGATGGCCTTGCCGCCATGGCGGTTGATCAGGTTGACGATGTCCTTGTTGACCTGGCCGCCCAGCACCATCTCCACCACGTCCATGGTCTGGGCATCGGTGACACGCATGCCGTCGATGAAGTGGCTCTCGATGGACAGCCGCTTGAGCAGGTCGCCGATCTGCGGACCGCCACCGTGCACCACCACCGGGTTGATGCCCACCGCCTTCATCAGCACGATGTCACGGGCGAAACCGGCCTTGAGCTCGTCGCTCTCCATGGCGTTGCCGCCGTACTTGATCACCAGCGTCTTGCCGACGAACCGGCGGATATAGGGCAGCGCCTCGGACAGCACCTCGGCGACGTGCGAGGCATCCTCGCGGCTCAGGGTCATGGCTCACCTCTCAAGGTCGACTAAGAAAAGACAAAGGGCGCCTAGGCGCCCTCTGTGCTACCGCTGACCCGAGGTCAGAACGGCAGATTCAGATCCGGCTCCACCGCCAGCAGCTGCTTGCGGAACACCGTCTTGATGCGCTCCAGCTCCTCGAGGGTTTCCGCCTCGAAGCGCAGCACCAGCACCGGCGTGGTGTTGGACGCACGCACCAGACCCCAACCGTTCTGGTAATCGACGCGAACGCCGTCCAGGGTGGTGATCTGGGCATCGCCCCACTGGGCGTCGCGCTGCAGGGTCTCGATGATGCCGAACTTGCTCTCTTCGGTCACCTGGATATTGATCTCCGGGGTGGAGATGTCTACCGGGAAGGTGTCGAACACCTGCTGGGCGCTGTTCTTCTCCTGGCTGAGGATCTCCAGCAGGCGCACGGCGCTGTAGATGCCGTCGTCGAAACCGAACCAGCGTTCCTTGAAGAACACGTGGCCGCTCATCTCGCCAGCCAGCAGGGCACCGGTTTCCTTCATCTTCTTCTTGATCAGCGAGTGGCCGGTCTTCCACATGATGGGACGACCGCCGTAGCCGGCGATGAGGTTGTTCAGGCGGCGGGTGCATTTGACGTCGAAGATGATGTCGGCGCCCGGGTTGCGGGAGACCACGTCCTTGGCGAACAGCATCAGCAGCTGGTCGGGATAGATGATCTTGCCTTCGTTGGTCACCACGCCGACGCGGTCGCCGTCGCCGTCAAAGGCCAGGCCCAGGTCGGCACCGGTTTCCTTGACCTTGGCGATCAGGTCTTCCAGGTTCTCGGGCTTGCCCGGATCCGGATGGTGATTGGGGAAGTTGCCGTCCACCTCGCAGAACAGCGGGATGACCTCGCAGCCCAGGGACTCGATCAGCTGGGGGGCGTTGACCGCGGCGACACCATTGCCGGCGTCCACCACCACCTTGAGCTTCTTGGCCAGCACCACGTCGTTGCGGATGTAGTCGGCGTAGCTCTTGAGCACGTCGACCTGCTTGATCTGGCCCTGGCCGCTGGCCACGTCGCCGGTCTCGATGCGCTCGCGCAGGCGCTGGATGGATTCGTTGGCCAGGGTCTCGCCGGCGATGACGATCTTGAAGCCGTTGTAGTCCGGCGGATTGTGGCTGCCGGTCAGCATGACGCCGGACTTGCCTTCGAGCACGTTGGCTGCGTAGTAGAGCACCGGGGTCGGCACCATGCCGACATCGCTGACATTGGCGCCGCTGTCGGCCACGCCCTTGATCAGTTGGGCGACCAGCTCGGGGCCAGACAGGCGGCCGTCACGGCCGACGGCCACGTTGGGCTCGCCACGCGCCAGGCTCTCCGAGCCGATGGCGCGCCCGATCCAGTAGGCGGCTTCGGCGGTCAGGGAGTCACCCACCACGCCACGGATGTCGTAGGCGCGGAAGATGCTGGCGTTGAGTTGGGGGGCTTGCGGGGTAGTGCTCATCGGGGGTTTCTCCAATCCCAGGAGATCCTGGTCTTCGTCGAGGATACTGATATCGAGGATGTCGGTGGTCTGGAACAGCGGCTCGCTCTGCTGAGCGCGGCCTCTGTCGGCAAACTCCGCCAGGGTCTTGGCCACGGCATCGCTAGGTGCCGCAGCATATAGGTCCGGCG
The DNA here is from genome assembly GCF_029959585.1 of Pseudomonas sp. PS02302. NCBI lineage: Bacteria > Pseudomonadati > Pseudomonadota > Gammaproteobacteria > Pseudomonadales > Pseudomonadaceae > Pseudomonas > Pseudomonas sp. PS02302. The sequence goes on along the minus strand of NZ_JASCON010000075.1, from coordinate 9,015 downwards.
ACGACCCGGCCGATCGGCTGGCCAATCGGGCCGTCGACTTGGCCACGGGTTCCATTACCGCCAGGCGCAAAGTCGGGCTTTTGGCTATCTGATTGGATTCAAGTTCCTCGGCATAGGCCGTCAGACTGCGGACGTCGTCACGGAGCCGACGTGACAGCTCCCGGGAAAACAGCCAAAAGCCCGTCAGCACGCCAAACAGCGCCAGCAGCAGCGCCACCAGGGGAATGCCTACGGGTGTATCGGCACCGGCCTCGGCAGCAGGGGCCAGCTCCAGTGTCCACAGCGGGCTGCCGGTGGCGAGCCGACGCATCAATGCCGGATCGCCCGCGGTGCCGCCACTGGCCAGCACCTGCACGCTGCCACCGGGAAATTGCTGCAGCAGGCGCCACTGGCCGACATTCGCCGGCGGTGTGGCCCAGCCCTGAAAGACGGCCGGGAGTTCTTCCACCAGCACGGCGCTGCCGAGCAGCTGATCGCCGCGACGGATGGGCTGGGCGCTGTAGACCAGCCAGCGATCGCCCAGCCGATAGGCTTCCGGCGGGGTCCGCTGGCCGCTTTCCAGGCGCTTGAGCAGATCGAGGGCGGCATAGTTGAGGGGACCGGGGCGATCGTCCTCGATCTGGCGCATGCCGGCCGGCACCACCAGGACATCGACCACGCCGAGGCGCTCGCGCAGCTGGCGTTCGGCCGCCGCGCGCGCCGCGGGGTCATCGCCCTGCAGGGCCTGCAACACCAGGGCATCCCCGGCGACGCCCTGCAGCCGCCGGGTCAGGCCAACCAGCAGCTGGTTGAGGGAGGCCGCCTGGGCCTGCAGCGCCTGGTCCGCCTGCTGCTCCTGGTTGCGCGCGCCCTGCGGCTGCAACACCAGAAACCACAGCAGCAGCGCAGCCAGCAGCAGGCCGGCGAGCGCCAGCAGCAGCCCCGCGCCCAGGCCGGGCAAAGCCGCGACCCGCGGGGCCGCCTTGCGCACATCCTTGCCGTTCTTGCCCCTTGCCATGCCGTTCTTCTCCTTTATGTCACGGCGCGCCTTGCGTGTCTGGCGTCAGCGAGTACCGGAGTGTCCGAAGCCGCCAGCGCCCCGCTCGGTCTCGGTAAAGCTCTCGACGATATCGAAGTGCGCCTGGACCACAGGTACGAGCATCAGCTGGGCGATACGTTCGCCCACGCTCACGGTGAAGGTGGTCTGGCCGCGATTCCAGCAGGAGACCATCAGCTCGCCCTGGTAGTCCGAGTCGATCAGGCCGACCAGGTTGCCCAGCACGATGCCGTGCTTATGGCCCAGGCCCGAGCGCGGCAGGATCAGCGCCGCCAGCGACGGATCGGCCACATGGATGGCGAGCCCGGTGGGGATCAGCACGGTCTGCCCCGGCTCCAGCACCAGATCCTCCTGCAGCATGGCGCGCAGGTCGAGGCCGGCCGAACCGGGAGTGGCGTAGGACGGCAACGGGAAATCGCGCCCCAGGCGCGGGTCGAGGATCTTGGCTTGAAGGCTATGCATGGGTCTGGGCAGTGTCTTTCAGGTGGGTGGAAATCAGAGCGATGAGTTGCCGGGCGATCTTGCCCTTGCTGGTCTGCTCGAAGCGGATCTCGTGCAGGCCACGGTCGATCACGGTAACCGCGTTGTTTTCGCTGTTGAAGCCGATGGCCGGATTGGCCACATCGTTGGCGACGATGAGGTCGAGATTCTTGTCGCGCAGCTTGCGCTGGGCGTACTCCAGCAGATTCTGGGTTTCCGCGGCGAAGCCGACGCTGAACGGCCGATCCGGGCGCCCCGCCAGGGTGGCGAGGATGTCCGGGTTGCGCACCAGCTCCAGCAGGAGACCGTCACCGCGGGTGGGGTCCTTCTTCAGCTTGTGCGGCGCGATGACCTCGGGGCGATAGTCCGCCACCGCCGCCGAGGCGATGAGCACGTCGCAGGGCATCAGCGCCTCGCAGGCGGCCAGCATGTCGCGGGCGCTGATCACGTCGATGCGCTCGACGCGATCGGGGGTTGGCAGATGCACCGGGCCGCTCACCAGGCTGACGCGCGCGCCCGCCTCCGCCGCCGCTTCCGCCAGGGCGAAGCCCATGCGACCGGAGCTGTGGTTGGTGATGTAGCGCACCGGGTCGATGTTTTCCTGGGTCGGGCCGGCGGTGATGACCACGTGGCGACCGGTCAGGTCGAGGCGCTGGAAGCAGTCGGCGGCGAGCTGGGCGAGGTCGGTGGCTTCCAGCATCCGGCCGGGACCGACGTCGCCACAGGCCTGGCTGCCGCTGGCCGGGCCGAACAGCTTGATGCCACGGCTACGCAGGAGCTCGGCATTGGCCTGAGTAGCCGGATCGCGCCACATGGCCTGGTTCATGGCCGGTGCCAGGGCGACCCGGGCATCGGTGGCCAGCACCAGAGTAGTGAGCAGATCGTCCGCCACGCCCTGGGCCAGGCGCGCCATGACATCGGCGGTGGCCGGCGCGACCAAGACCAAATCGGCCCAGCGGGCCAGCTCGATATGCCCCATGGCCGCTTCGGCAGCCGGGTCCAGCAGATCAAGATGCACCGGCAGACCCGACAGTGCCTGGAGGGTCAGCGGGGTGATGAATTCGCGTCCGCCGCGGGTCAGTACCACCCGCACCTCGGCACCCTGATCCTTGAGGCGGCGCACCAGCTCGGCGCTCTTGTAAGCGGCGATGCCACCTCCGACGCCCAGCACGATGCGTTTACGATGGAGCCGCTGCATATAGCCTTTCCGTTCTCGAACCGTCTAGAACGGGCATCGCACGGCCAATCGAGGCCTGCGCGCACCCGCGAATGATCCGGTTAAGATAGCACAGCACCTGCAGGACGCAGGCGCCTCGCCAGACAGGGAGCCCCCCATGAGCATCAAGGATTGGCCGGCCCAGGAACGCCCGCGGGAGAAACTGCTGGCACAGGGTGCCCAGGCCCTCACGGACGCCGAACTGCTGGCGATCTTTTTACGCACCGGCGTGGCTGGCAAAAGCGCGGTGGACCTCGCTCGCCAGCTGCTAGGGGAATTCGGCAGCCTGAGGGCCCTGCTGGAGGCCGACCTCGCCGCCTTCAGCGCCCACCTCGGCCTCGGCCCGGCCAAGTACAGCCAGCTGCAAGCGGTGCTGGAAATGGGCCGCCGCCACCTGGCCGAAGGTCTCAGGCGCGACTCCGCGCTGGAAAGCCCCCAGCAGGTCCGCGACTATCTCAAGGCCCGCCTGCGCCACGAACCCCACGAGATCTTCGCCTGCCTGTTCCTCGACACCCGTCACCGGGTGCTGGCCTTCGAAGCTCTGTTCCACGGCACCATCGACGGCGCCAGCGTTTACCCCCGCCAGGTGGTCAAGCGCGCCCTCGCCCACAACGCCGCCGCCGTCATCCTCACCCACAACCACCCCTCCGGCATCGCCGAACCCAGCCAGGCCGACCGCCTGCTCACCACGCGCCTGAAGGATGCGCTGGCACTGGTCGATGTGCGGGTGCTGGATCATTTCATCGTCGGGGATGGAGAGCCCTTGTCGATGGCGGAATATGGGTGGCTTTAGCTATTGAATCTAATGCTTTTAAAATCATTTAGAGGAATGTTTAAAAATTTTTAATTTTGGGTCATTTTTGCAGGAACAGTTACTAGCATCATCCTTGAAAATTATAAATTTTCCTGGGCCTAAATTTGTAGGCTCTAGCAAATGCTTTCTTACTTTGCTTAAGACCTGTCTGACATCAGGCGCATCTGGAGAATGTGAAAGCACTGCAGAGAGGTCCTCAAGAATTTCATCAGGAAGCCACAAAAAAGCTTCGAAAGTCAGCAAATTTAGCTTTTTTCGGCTCTCCGGACATGAAAACCACTCCGATAAAAGATCAGCAATCTTTGCGGCTCTATCTCTGATTTGAATTTCTCTTTTTAACTCTTCGATGGCCTTGACTTGATCTCTAATTATCTCATCCTTGATGCGTTCCAAATCCTTTGAATACTCGTGCTCTATACTCGCCCTCAAGCGATTTTCAATCTGGGTTTTTCCTAAAAACCCTATAAGAAAGGTACCTAGACCTACCCCAAACAAGGAGCATACAAAAGACCAGAACCCTTTTATTTCGGCATCCAAGATGGCATAAGAATCTTGTTATAACGTAAGCGTCCGGGTAAGTCACCGTAAGCTCCTGACATCATCCGGTTCTAGCGTCCCGCGTGAGATCCCTACCGGCCCGGCCACCATCTGTCAGGTATGCTTCCACCATTCCCTTCCGTAACTTTTTTTGACACTCCCAAAGCCTCCCAGTATCGTCCTTCCTCCCTCCTTTCCGGCTACCTCTGCCGTGAACCGCCCAGGCGTTAACTCGCGAAGCGGTCATACAAGTTGCCGACACTTTTACGGTCACTATCTACTAGCGCGCCTCATTTCCGATATCAAGTGTAAAGGATGATTCTATGATCATTCGTCAGGCTACTAACGCCGACCATCCGCAACTGCTCAACATTTGGCTGCGCTCCGTTCGCGCCACACATCACTTCCTGCAAAAATCCGATATCCAGGCATTGCTTCCTCAGCTCCGCGATATTTACCTACCCGCTGTTGAATTATGGGTTACGGTAGATGCCGAGGACTGCCCGCTAGGGTTCATCGGGCTCAATGAAAACCACGTAGAGATGCTCTTCATCGAACCAGATCTTCGAGGGAAAGGGATTGGCCGCGCACTGCTGGATCATGCCCGCAGTTTGCGCAGTCAGATGAGTGTTGATGTGAATGAACAGAACCCTGAAGCGGTAGGGTTCTATTTACATTACGGGTTTGTTCAAACAGGTCGTTCTCCGCTGGATGGCGAGGGCCGCCCCTTCCCCTTGCTGCACTTGAGCCTGCCCGGCTAGAACTGTAGTAGTGAATCGCTCGCCCTTAAAGCGGGAGTTCGGAAGGTGAATTCGCCGGACGCTTACGTTATAACCCTATACGAGTTTTTTTATTCTACTTTCTAACAACCCCGGAAACCTCGTATACCACGTCTGATTCAACGGCGACGGGTGCGGCAGTGGATAGAGCGTCAGCGTCTTGCGCGTGCCCTCCTCCGTTTCCAGGGTGACCTCGATGCTGCTTTCGAAGCGGTCTTCGCTTTTCCAGAAGGCTTCAAGGCGCGCGCGCTCTTCCTTGGATTGGCCGATGCCGAACCAGAGGAAGGCTTCGCGGCCGAGGGTGATGAGCTGGGTGCCATGCCAATGCTCTATCAGCAGGCGGCGCATCAGGGGGTGGAAGGTCTTTTTCACCCGTTCCGACCAGGCTTTGTTGCCGAGCGGCTTGTAGGGCACGGTGTTGGCCCAGAAGAACTGCTGGCTCAGGCTGCGGGTGGCTTCGAAGTCGGCCGGGGGCTGGCCGTGCAGGTGTTTGTAGAGGACCTTGCGGGCGATCTGGCCGCCGCTGCCGATGAAGGGTTCGCCATACTTCACCTCGTCCCGCCCCGGATCGCGACCGAAGAAGCCCAGGGGCGCATCGGGATCGCCCAGACCGATGATGGGGTCCAGCGGGTCCTTGGCGAATTGTTCATAGACCGGAAGATCGACACCTGGAAGATCGGCAGCGAGCTGGCGAAAGGCTTCGCGCTCTGCGGAAGACAGCGGCATGCAACAGGTCTCCATCGAGGAATTAATCCCTCTTGTAGAGCGCTGCGTTGCGGGTGACGTTCCGTAACGACTGGCGGAGCGGCAGCCCTGGGACGATAGGGTAAACTGCCCGGCTCGAACGACCCCTCAAGGTGAATCCCGTTGATCAATCTGCTACGCAACGGCCTCGGCCAGGTGATCGTCGGCCTGGATCTGGTAACCCGGCCGCGCAAGCTCCAGCGCCCTGAGCAGGCCCAGGCGGCCATCGAGGCGGAGCTGGCGAATCTGTCGCTCTATCAGTTCCAGGCCTGTCCCTTCTGCGTGAAGACGCGGCGGGCGCTGCATCGGCTGAACCTGCCGATCCGCCTCAAGGACATCAAGAAGGACCCGCAATTGCGCGCCGAGCTGGAACAGGGCGGTGGTCGGGTGAAGGTGCCTTGCCTGCGGATCGACGAAGGCAGCCAGAGCGTATGGATGTACGAGTCGGACGACATCATCGCCTATCTGGAGCAGCGCTACGGCGAGCGGCAGCCGGCCTAGAGTCTAGCGGGTGAAGGAGTGTGGACAGGGCTGCGCCGTTGTCCACGCTACAGGGCTCAAGCTGGCGCTTTGGTGTGTTGGGCTTCGCTGCGCTCAACCCAACCTACGCCCTCAGAACTCGATCTGCACATCCCCCTGCGGAATGCTGCAGCAGGACAGGATGTAGCCTTCGGCTTCGTCTTCCTCGGTGATGCCGCCGTTGTGGTCCATGACCACCTCGCCGCTCTTCTTGAGCACCTTGCAGGTGCCGCAGATGCCCATGCCGCAGGCCTTGGGAATGTGCAGGCCGAGCTTGGCCGCGGCGCCGTGGATGGTTTCGCCCGGGCCGATGCTGACGCTCTTGTCGCTCTCGGTGAAGGAGATCAGGCACTGGGCTTCCAGGGGAATCGGCGGCAGGTCGGCTGCGGCTTCGGCCTGTTCGGCGGCCTCGACCTTGGCTTCCGGCGGCGTCGCGCCAAAGGATTCCTCGTGGTAGCGGGTCATGTCGAAGTCCAGCTCGCGGAGCATGGCCTTGACGGCATTCATGTAGGGCGTGGGGCCGCAGCAGAAGATCTCGCGTTCACGGAAGTCCGGTGCCATCAGCTCCAGCATGCGGCGGTCGAAGTAGCCGCGGAAACCGGCCCAGGACTCACCGTGCTCGGTGCGCTCGCACACCAGGTTCAGGGCAAAGTTGTCGATCCGCGCGGCCATGTGCTCCAGCTCACCCTGGTAGATGATGTCGCGCGGGGTCCGGGCGCTGTGCACGAAGACCATGTCGACGCTGGCGTTGGTGTCGTAGAACCAGCGCGCCATGGACATCACCGGGGTGATGCCGACGCCGCCGGAGAGGTAGAGCACCTTGTCGGCGGGATAGTCGATGGCGTTGAACAGCCCGACCGGACCGTGCACCGCCAGGTTGTCGCCGACCTTGAGGTTGTCATGCAGCCAGTTGGACACCTGGCCACCCGGCACGCGCTTGACGGTGATGGAGAAGCTGTAGGGCACCGAGGGCGAGCTGGAGATGGTGTAGGAGCGCATCACCTGGCGGCCGTCGATCTCAAGCTCCAGGGTCACGAACTGGCCCGGCTTGAAGAAATACATCAGCGGGATTTCGGCGGTGAAGCAGAAGGTGCGTACGTCCCAGGTTTCCTGGATGACCTTGACGCAGCGCACGGGGTGGCGGCCATTGGTCCAGGTCTGGGTGGTTACGGGATTGAGGAAGGTATTCATGACGCACCTCGACTGCCACTGGGGCTATTGGCGGCGATTCTGGGAGGGCCCCACGACCGCCACTTTCCCAATCGCGACATCCACATGTCGATGGCGACCGGCCCAGCAGTGGCAAGGGCTGGGGCGTCGTGAACAGCGTCGGCCATGTCGCCCATGAGCAAGGCCCCCTCCCGGCTCCGGCCCCACACTCCGCCCCAAGCCGAACCTGAATAGCGCGCGACGGGCGAAACCTAGGGTCATTCGGCGGCCCTGCCCCGTCGGCCAATAGCCTTGCAGTACCGTGACCAACCACTTTCGCCACCCGCCGCGGTGGCCACGAGGATGTACGATGGACGTCAGCACCTTGAGTTTGGGCGACCCTCTCGATCCGGCCCGCAAGGCCACGGCCGAGATGCTGCGCACCCGCGAGCGCACCTACTCCCTGCCCCAGCCGTTCTACAACGACGAGCGCCTGTTCCAGATCGACATGCAGGAGATCTTCGGCAAGGAATGGCTGATCGCCGGCATGACCTGCGAGATCCCCACCAAGGGCAACTTCATCACCCTGCAGCTGGGTGACAATCCCATCCTGGTGGTCCGCGGTGCCGAGGGCAAGGTGCATGCCTTCCACAACGTCTGCCGCCACCGGGGTTCGCGCCTCTGCGTGAGCGACAAGGGCAAGGTCGCCAAGCTGGTCTGCCCCTATCACCAGTGGACCTACGAGCTGGACGGCCGCCTGCTGTTCGCCGGCAGCGAGATGGGCGCCGACTTCAACATGGCCGACTTCAACCTCAAGCCGATCCACGTCAAGACCGCCGGCGGCTACATCTTCATCTCCCTGGCCGATGAGCCACCGGCCATAGACGACTTCCTGCGTACGCTCGAGCACTACATGGAGCCGTACGACATGGAGAATGCCAAGGTCGCGGTGCGCACCGACCTGGTCGAGCAGGCCAACTGGAAGCTGGTGCTGGAAAACAACCGCGAGTGCTACCACTGCAGCGGCTCCCATCCCGAGTTGCTGAATACCCTGCTGGAGTGGGACGACGTCACCGATCCGCGCGCCTCCCAGGCGTTCAAGGATCAGGTCGCCGCCTGCACCAGTCGCTGGGACGCCGACAACATCCCCTACGCCCATGCCAGCTTCGGCCTGCGCAACCGCATCGTGCGCATGCCGCTGCTCGCCGGCACCGTGTCCATGACCATGGACGGCAAGCCCGGCTGCAAGAAACTCATGGGGCGCATCAAGGACCCGGACCTGGGCTCCATGCGCATCCTGCACCTGCCGCACTCCTGGAACCACTGCATGGGCGATCACATGATCGTCTTCACCGTCTGGCCGCTGGGTCCGACCGAGACCGTGGTGACCACCAAGTGGCTGGTGCACAAGGATGCCGTGGAGGGCGTCGACTACGATCCGGTCAACCTGCGCAAGGTCTGGGATGCCACCAACGACCAGGATCGCCGGCTGGCCGAGGAGAACCAGCGCGGCATCAATTCCAAGGCCTATCAGCCGGGTCCCTATTCAAAGACTTACGAATTCGGCGTGATCAACTTCATCGACTGGTACAGCGAGCGGCTGCTCAACAACCTCGGAGAAGAAGCACCGGCGGCGCACCTGCGTCAGGTCAGCGGCGACTGACGAGTCGCTGAGAAGATCCTTCCGTGGGGCCCCCACGGGGGCCCCGGAGTGTGCAAATTTGCGCCCCTTGCAAAATTT
>NZ_JASCON010000074.1:0-26533 GCF_029959585.1 Pseudomonas sp. PS02302 | reverse complement strand
CCCAAAACCCCCCCCCACCCGCCCCCCACGGGGGGGCCCGGGGGGGCCGGCCCCGCCCGGGATCATACGCGAAACTGACGTACCAGGCCGTCCAGGCGCTCACCCAGACCGACCATGCCGGCAGTGTTGCGCGCGCCCTGCTGGGCACCCTGGGCCATGCTGTCGACGGCACTGGCGATGGTGTGGACGCTACGATTGACCTCCTCGGCCACCGCTGTCTGCTCCTCGGCGGCACTGGCGATCTGGCTGTTCATGGCGTTGATGGTGGCGATCAGCTCGCTGATCGCGGCCAGGGCGGTACCGGCCTGCTCGGCCTGGGCCGTGGTGGCCTCGCCCATGCCGCCCGAGCGTTCCATGGCCCCGACCGCGCGGCCGGTGGCCTGTTGCAGGCGATCGATCATGCCCTGGATTTCCTGGGTGCTCTGCTGGGTCCGGCTGGCCAAGGCGCGTACCTCGTCGGCGACCACGGCGAAACCGCGACCGGCCTCGCCCGCCCGGGCCGCTTCGATGGCGGCATTGAGCGCCAGCAGATTGGTCTGCTCGGCAATGGCGCGAATCACGTCGAGCACGCCGACGATGGCGCCCACGTCCTGCTTGAGACCATCCAGGGACACGCTACTCTGGCGTACCTCCTCGACCAATTCGTGAATGCGCGCCACGCTGATGGCAACCGTCTCGCGGGCCAGCCGACCTTTCTCCTCGGTCTGACGGGTAGCTTCGGAGGCCTGCAGGGCACTGCTCGCCACTTCCTGGGCCGCCGCGGACATCTGGTTGATGGCCGTGGCCACCTGATCGGTTTCACTGCGCTGGCGCTGCATGTCGCGATCGGTGCGCTGGGCCTGCTGGGCGACGTCGTCGAGCAGACCGGTGAACTGGTGGGTGATGTCGACGACCTGGGCGATGGTGCCCTGGATGCGATCGACGAAGCGATTGAAGGCGGCGGCGAGTTCACCGATCTCGTCACGCCCGTTGACCGGCAGGCGGCGGGTCAGATCGCCCTCCCCGGCCGCGATGTCGTCGAGATTCTCCCGGATCTGCGCCAGGGGTCTGAGGGTGCGGGCGGCAAACAGCTGCGCGGCGATGCCGATCACCACCAGCAGCACGCCGGCCACGCCGAAGATCAGCCAGAGCTGGTCCTGGGTGCGTTTGGCGACCTGCTGAGCCACGGCGGCGACCTCGGCCTCCACGCCATCCAGATTCACCGCCGAGCCGATCACCAGATCCCATTTGGGCAGGTAGTCGGTGTAGGCGAGCTTGGGCACCAGCACGTCTTTGTTGCCGGGCAGCGACGAACTGTAGCGGCTGAAATGCGAGCCATCCTTGCCGACCCGGACCAGTTCCTGGTTGAGGTAGAGGCCACTGGGATCGCGATTGTCCTTGAAGCTCTTGCCGATACCGGCCGGATCGTTGCCCTTGAACAGGCGGACCACATTGGAATCGTAGCCGAAGATGTAGCCGTCCTTGCCGTAGCTGATGGCCGACAGCAGGCCGATAGCCTCCTTGCGCGCTTCGGTATCGCCCGCGGCGGCCTTGTCGTACAGCGGCTTGACCACGGTCATGGCCGCTTCCACGGTGTTCTGCAGGGCGCTGCGACTCTGGACCATCAGCCGCTCGCGAGCGTCGGCGACGTCCCTGGCGGCCTGCTCGTGCAAGACCCAATAGGACAGTCCACCCAGCACCAGCGTGAACAGGCAGACGGGCAGGACTGCCAGTAAGGTGACTTTGAATTTGAGGCTCACGAGGTTCTCCTTGGTCGCAAGAGCTTGGGCGGTTATCGGCGCCCTGCCCGATAACTTGACCAGGGAGTCACCTGAGTGACGGGGTACGCGCTGGCGCCGGCAGCCGGATCACCACTGCCAGCCCACCCAGCCCGGAGGTCTCGAGAACGAGGGTTCCGCCGCAGCTGTCGACGATGTCCTTGGCAATCCCCAGCCCCAGGCCGTGACCGCTGACCGCCTCATCCAGCCGGGCACCCCGATCGAGGATGGTCTCGCGCTGGGCTTCCGGCACACCGGGTCCGTCGTCCTCGACCTGGATCAGATAGCCCTCTGCACCCTGCGCCACCTCCAGCCGAACCTGCTGATCCGCCCATTTGCCGGCGTTGTCCAGCAGGGTGCCGAACAGTTCCAGCAGGTCTTCCCGGTCCCAGGGCAGCCGCAGCCCCGCGGGCAGCCGGCACTCGAATTGCAAGTGCTCGCCATGCAACCGATTGAGCAGCGTGCAGAGCTCGCGAAGCTCGGCGCCGTCCAGGTGCGCGCCCGGCAGGGCCTCGCCGGCCAGCCGCGCACGGCGCAATTCCCGCTCCAGGCGCTGGCGGATACGGCCCAGTTGTTCGCGCAACACCTCGCGCTGTTCGGGCAAAGCCTGCAATTCGGGACGCTCAGCCAGGCTGGTCAGCACCGCCAGCGGGGTCTTGAGCGCATGACCCAGATTGCCAATGCCATGCCGCGCGCGCTTGAGGCCGTCTTCGGTGTGGCGCAACAGGGCATTCATTTCTCCCACCAACGGTTCGAGTTCGGCCGGCACGCTGGCGTCCAGCGTCGAACGGCGCCCCTGATGCAGCTGGGCGATCTGCTCGCGCACCTGCTCCAGCGGGCGCAGCGCCCGGCGCACGATCAGCCGTTGCAGCAGCAGGACCAGCAGCAGGGTCGCCAGCCCCAGCAGGCCACCGAACGCGAGGATGCGCGTCAGATTGCTCAGCAGGGGGTTGTAGTCGTCGGCGACCGTTACCTGCACCGTCTGGCCGTAGCGCTGGTAATCGGCGCGGTAGGCGAGCAGCCGCTGGCCACTGGGGCCGTCCGCCAGGCTCTCGCTCAGGCCGGTGCCGGATGGCGCTTCCAGTTGGGCGTCCCACAGCGAGCGCGAGCGCCAGCGGATATCCAGCGTCGGGATCTCGATGAGAAAGTAGCGGCCGGACAGCGGGCGGGTATAGAGACTGCCCAGCCGGCCCTCATCCAGTTGCAGGCCATGGGGACCGCGCACCAGGGCGGCGAGCAGGTTCTCCGTCTCACCGCGCAGACCGGTTTCCAGATAACGGCGCAAGGCATGGTCCACCAGCCAGGCTCCCCCCAGCACCAGCACCAAACCGGCCACCAGCAGGATGGCCACCAGCCCGACCCTGAGCCGGGCCTGGATGGATTTCAATCGACACCGCCCAGGCGGTAGCCCTGGCCGCGCCGCGTCTCGATGACCGCGCGCCCCAGCTTGCGCCGCAGATGATTGACGTGGACCTCGATGACATTGGAGTCGCGCTCGCTCTCGCCGTCGTAGAGATGGTCGTTGAGCCGCGTCTTCGACAGGATCTGCCCGGGATGCAGCAGGAAGCAGCGCAGCAGGCGAAATTCCGCCGCACTCAGGGCGATGGTTTCACTGCCACGCACCACGCATTGGCGCGCCTCGTCGAGCGCGAGTCCGGCGGCCTGCAGCAGCGGCTGGTTGGCCACGCCGCGCACCCGCCGCAGCAAGGCGGCGATGCGCAGGCCCAGTTCTTCGGGGTGGAAGGGTTTGGTGAGGTAGTCATCGGCCCCGGCCTTGAGGCCGTCGATGCGCTCCGCCCAGCTGTCGCGAGCGGTCAGGATCAGGACCGGAGTCGCCAGCGCCTTTGCACGCCACTCCCCAAGCACCTCCAGCCCGGGCCGGCCGGGCAGGCCCAGGTCGAGAACGATGAGGTCATAGGGTTCCTGGGCGCCCTGCCAGGCGGCGTCGCGGCCATCGGCCAGCCAGTCGATGGCATAGCCCTGCCGCGTGAGGAACGCCGTGATCTCGTCGGCCAGGGCCACATCGTCTTCCACCAGCAACAGGCGCATCTAGTCGTCAACCTCATCCTTCATGATGGCGCCATCCATCGCGCCGATTTCCAGTTCGCGGACGACATCGCCGACGAGGATCTCGATCTCGTAGCGATACTGGCCGTCCTCCTCTTCCAGTTCGGCTTCCAGCAGCCGCGCCTGGGGATAGCGTTCGTTGACTCGCTGCAGCAGGCTTTCCAGCGGTCGGATCACGCCTTCCTTGCGCAGCTTGAGCGCCTCATCCTGATCCAGGTCACGGGCCTGGATCAGGGGCGAGAGGCTGCCGAGCAGCACCAGCCCGGCGAGCCCGACGGTCAGTCGTCGCGCTGGTCTTTCAGGACTTCGCCAGTGGTGGCGTCGAGTTCCAGATCCCATTTCACACCTTTGGGGTCACGCAGTTCCAGTTGGTAGATGTAGCGGCCGTATTCTTCTTCCAGTTCGGTCTCGTGGGTCGTCGAGCCCGGATGCTTGGCGATGGCGGCCTGGTTGAGCACCTCGAAGCTCTTGATCTTGCCGCTGTCACGCAGCTTGAGGGCTTCGTCGGGGCCGAGATCCCGGGCCTGGGCGACGCCCATGCCGGTAAGCAGGAGGGCGGCAGTCGCGAGGGCGGTAAGCTTTTTCATGGTGATTCTCTCTGGTTGCTGTTTGATCTGGGTCCAGAGTAGCGATCCGCCATTAATCGAAACTTAAACGCCGATTAAGCCAGGCTTAAGCGGATCGGGCCATGCCAAGGTGCTTCGGCATCCAGGGCGTCGCCCTTCTGCGTCACCTGCAGGCGACCTTCGCGCGCCAGTTCACGCGCCATAGCGCGCAGGGGCTCCATCAACGGCCGCCAGTCCGCAGCTAGGTCGCGCGCCACCTCCGACGGACAGAAGGTCGTCCCCGGACGGCGCGCCTCTGCCTTGGCCAGCAAGGCGTTGCGCAATTGTGCGTCGGTCGGCTTGAGCGCTGTCATGAGAACCCGGTCCCTGCTCCTGGAGTCCATCGTTTCGACCAGGAAATTGTCGGTGCAGTCATGACCTCTCGCTCGAAAGTCTCGAAAGTAATGCAACGCCTCGCCCAGACCGACCTGCCCATCCCCGCCGATGAGCGTGATGACACCGGTACCGCCCTTTGCACGCCCTTGCCGCCCGATCTCAACTATGTCGATGACTGCCAGGCGGGCCTGAGCCGACGCAAGCTACGTGGCAAATGGGCTTATTTCGCCCCTGACGGCGAACGCATCCGCGATCAGGCGGAAGTCGAGCGCATCAACAAGCTGGCCATCCCGCCGGCCTATACCGATGTCTGGATCTGCCCGGACGCCAATGGCCATCTGCAGGCCACCGGACGCGACGCCCGCGGCCGCAAGCAGTACCGCTACCACCCGCGCTGGCGCGAGATCCGCGATACCGACAAGTACGAGCGGATGCTGGCGTTCGGGCAGGCCCTGCCCAAGCTGCGGCAGCGGGTGGAAGAGGATCTCGCCCGGCGCGGCCTGTGTCGGGAAAAGGTCATGGCGACGGTCATCAGCCTGCTCGACGCGACCCTGATCCGGGTCGGCAACGCCCAGTACGCCAAGAGCAACAAGTCCTATGGCCTCACCACCCTGCGCAACCGGCATGCCGAGGTCCATGGCAACACCATCGCTTTTCACTTCCGTGGCAAGAGCGGGGTGGAGCATGACATCAAGGTCAGCGATCCGCGGCTGGCGCGAACCGTGAAGAAATGCCTGGAGTTGCCTGGCCAGCACCTCTTCCAGTACGTGGACAGCGATGGCGAGCGCCATACCGTCACCTCGTCCGACGTCAACGCCTACCTGCACGAACTCACGGGCGCCGATTTCACCGCCAAGGACTACCGCACCTGGGCCGGCAGCGCCCTGGCCCTGGAAGCCCTGCGCGAATTGCGCTGCGAAACCCAGACCGACGCCAAGAAAGAGCTGGTGGACATGGTCAAGGCGGTATCCCGCACCCTGGGCAACACCCCGGCGGTCTGCCGCAAGTGCTACATCCATCCGGGCGTGCTGGATGCCTTCCTCGCCGGCGACCTCTGCACCCTGCCCAAACCGCGCAAGCGCAAGGGACTCAAGGAGGAAGAGGTGCTGTTGCTCAATTTCCTGCAACGGCTGGAGCAGCGGATGGCGGAGACCCAGGCGGCCTGACGAGGCGCTGCTACCCTGCCCCTCGCGCGGGGCGGGGAGCATCCTGCGATAGACGCCAGCCCTGCACGCCTGGCGTGATTCGCCAAAGACAGCCAGATGACGCTGCGGCACTTGTTATGTTATAACTTTTGCACGTCATTCAAGGCTCAGTCATGGCATCCCCCCGCGCGTCCCTCCTCCTCCTTTCCGTACCCGTTCGGCTGTTGCTCGCCGCCATCCCGCTGGTCGCGCTCTGGCTGGCTGTGCTCTGGGCGGTCGCCCTGCCATGAGCGCCGCCATCGAACTTCAGGACCTGACCCTGGCCTATCAGCGGCATCCGGCCATCCATCATCTCAGTGGTCGCTTCCGGACGGGCAGTCTGACCGCCATCGTCGGCCCCAATGGAGCGGGCAAGTCCACCCTGCTCAAGGCCATCGCCGGCACCCTGAGACCGGTCAGTGGCCGGGTGGACCGGTCCGTGCCCCAGCGCCGGCTGGGCTATCTGCCGCAAGCCGCGGAGATCGATCGCAGCTTCCCCTTGAGCGTGCTGGAGACCGTGATACTGGGCGCCTGGCGCGGCCTGGGCGCCTGGCGCGGGGTCACCGCCGCCCATCGCGAGGAAGCCTCCCGGGCGTTGCAGGCGGTCGGCCTCGAAGGCCTCGAGGATCGCCTGGTCGGCGCCCTGTCCTCCGGACAATTCCAGCGGGTGCTGTTCGCCCGGCTGCTGTTGCAGGATGCGCCGGTGCTGCTGCTGGACGAGCCCTTCACCGCCATCGATGCCCGTACAACCGCGGACCTGCTGACCATCGTCCGTCGCTGGCATGGCCAGGGCCGCACGGTGATCGCCGTGCTGCACGACCTGGAGCAGGTTCGCCAGCACTTCCCCGAGACCCTGCTGCTGGCCCGGGAAGCCATCGCCTGGGGCGCCACCGAGCAGGTGCTGGTCAGCGAGCATCTGGCTCGCGCTCGCAATCTCGCCGAGCACTGGGACGCCAATGCGGCGGTCTGTGAGCGCGCATGACCCTCTATCAACTGGTTTTCGAACCCTTCGTCGAATTCGGCTTCATGCGCCGCGCCCTGGTGGCCTGCCTGGCCCTGGCGCTGGGCGCCGGTCCGGTGGGCGTCCTGCTGATGCTCAGGCGCATGAGTCTGGTGGGCGATGCCATGAGTCACGCCGTGCTGCCAGGCGCGGCCCTGGGCTTCATGGTTGCCGGCCTGTCGCTGCCGGCCATGGGCATCGGCGGGATGCTGGCCGGACTCCTGGTGGCCGGACTCGCCGGCCTGGTCAGCCGCTTCACCAGCCAGCGCGAGGATGCCAGCTTCGCCAGCTTCTACCTGATCTCCCTGGCCGCCGGGGTGCTGATCGTGTCACTGCACGGCTCCAGTGTGGATCTGCTGCATGTGCTGTTCGGCACCATCCTGGCCATCGACGCCACGGCGCTCTACCTGGTCGCGGGCATCGCCACCCTGTCGCTGGTGATGCTGGCGGTGATCTACCGGCCGCTGGCACTGGAGTGCTTCGATCCCGGCTTCCTGCGCGCGGTGGGCGGGCGCGGCTCGCTCTATCACCTGCTGTTCCTGCTGCTGGTGGTGCTCAACCTGGTGGCTGGCTTCCAGGCGCTGGGCACCCTGATGGCGGTGGGCCTGATGATGCTGCCGGCCACCGCGGCGCGCTTCTGGGCCAACAGCCTGCCCGGACTGATGGCGGTGGCCAGCCTGATCGCCAGCCTCAGCGGCCTGGTCGGCCTGGTGCTGTCCTACCACCTGGGCTGCGCTTCCGGTCCGGCCATCGTCCTGACCGCGGGCGGCTGCTACCTCCTCTCCCTGCTGTTCGGTCGCCTGGGTCTCTACCGGCGGCTGCGCCCTCGCCCTCACCTCACCCACTGAAAGGAGTCACCATGAAATCCCTGTTTTCCCTGGGCGCCGCCCTGCTGCTCGTCGCTGCCGGCCAAGCCCAGGCCGCACCGGTCAAGGCTGTCGCCACCTTTACCGTGATCGCCGACGTGGTCAAACAGGTCGGTGGCGACCAGGTGCAGGTTTCCTCCCTGGTCGGCCCCAATGGCGATCCCCATGCCTATGAACCGACGCCCACCGATGCCCAGGCGCTGAAACAGGCCGATGTGGTGTTCATGAGTGGTCTGCACCTGGAAGGCTGGATGGATCGCCTAATCAAGGCCTCCGGCCAGGCGCGCCCGCCGGTGGTGCTCAGCGAAGGGATCAAGACCCGCGAGCTGGCGGACGACGAGGATGAACACGGCCACGCCGACCACGATCACGACCATGGCGGCATCGATCCCCATGTGTGGAACAACCCGCTCAACGTGGTCGTCTACACCCGCAATGTGGTGAAGGCGCTGTCCGCGGCGGATCCGGCGCAGGCTGCCACCTTCAAGGTCAACAGTGATCGCTACATCGCCGAACTGGAAGCCCTGGATCGCTACGCCCGCGAACAGATCGGTCAGGTCCCCCAGGCGAAGCGCAAGGTGCTGACCTCCCACGATGCCTTTGGCTATTTCGCCGACGCCTATGGCGTGACCTTCATCTCGCCGCTGGGTCTGTCGACCGAGGCCGAAGCCTCCGCCCAGGACGTCGCCAAGCTGATCCGCCAGATCAAGCAGGAGCATGTCGCCACCTACTTCTTCGAGAACTCCAACGATCCGCGCCTGGTGCAGCAGATCGCCAAGGCCAGCGGCGCCCAACCGGGTGGTGAGCTGTACGTCGAGGCGCTATCGCCGGCAGACGGCCCCGCTGCGACCTATGCGGCCATGTTCCGCTACAACGTGGATACCCTGGTCAAGGCCATGAAGGGCGGGCATTGAGGCCCAAGGTCTTCTGGTAGGTTGGCGCTGAGCGCAGCGAAGCCCAACAGCGTGAGGCTCCAGCTCCTCAATGTTGGGCTTCGACGATGGAGCCGTCTCAACCCGACCTACGCCAGAAAGGCCGGTTGGGTTGAGCAGAGCGAAGCCCAACAGCGTGAGGCTCGAGTTCCTCAATGTTGGGCTTCGACGATGGAGCCGTCTCAACCCAACCTACGCCAGATCGGTAGGTTGGCTAGACCACCGGCACCTCTTCCAGGTGCCGGTATTGGGCGCCCAGGCAGCGGGCGAGTTCCTCGGCGCGTCCCAGGCGCAGCGGCCCCAGTTCGATATCCAGCACCTGGACAGGACAGTCCGGCACCGCCAGCGCTTCCAGGTCACGTAAGCGTCCATCAGTGACCAGCAGCAGCTGGCACTCCTCGCCAGGATGCTGCCGCCGACGACTTCGCAGCCATTGCTGAGCTTCCGCCAGGCCTGCCCGCAAGGGCGTTCCGCCTCCCGCTCCCAGCTGCTCCAGCCAGGCCTGCAATGCCTGACCGCTGCGCTGACCCTGGAACGACCATTCCGGTCGCTCCCCTGCCGCCTGCAGGACCGCGACCCTGACGCGTTGGCGATAGGCCTGTTCGAACCAGTCGGCCAGCAGGCCCTTGGCCTGGGCCAGGGCGCCGTGGCGGCGGGTGGACGCGGAGTGATCGACGATCACCAGCCAGAGTTGCGCCGGGCGCTGCCGTCGCGGTTGCCGCAAGAGATCGCCAGCGTGGCGCGGACGCCCCCGGAGCAGCGTCGGCACCCAGGCGATGGCACCTGCCGTGCCCGGCGAACGGGCGCCTTGACGCCCGCCCAGGGCCTTGCCCGTCCCGCTTCGGGCATCACGATCCGGGGCATGAGGTGATCGGACGCCTAGGGCTTTTTTGCCGCGCTCAAGCGGCGTCTGGGGCCCGTCGCGGTGGGCTCCGGCGCCAGGGCACCCCAGCTATCGCCCTCACCTTCCGTAGGCTCGGCCTCACCCTGTCGCTGTTGATCGCCAGGCTCCTGCTCCGGAGTATCAGCAGCTGAATTATCTTCAAGGGGTGGTATTACTGCTGGAGTGTCCGGTAACTCGCGGCGCCGATGGCGCAGGGCGAATTCGGCCACTGCGGCGATATCGGGGTCTTCGATCGCCCGCGCGCCGCGCCAGGCAGCATGGGCGCGCGCTGCGCGCAACCAGACCAGATCGGCGCGCAGGCCATCGACCCCGGCCTGGTGACAGACTGCGGTGATGGCTTCCAGCGCGGCATCGTCCAGCGGGATGTCCGCCAACCGCGCACGGGCCGCGGCGCAGCGCTGCCGCAGCTCCGCCTGGGCTGGTTCCCACTGGGCATTGAAAGCTGGCGGATCGTTGTCGAAGGCCAGGCGGCGGCGCAGGATCTCGGCCCGCTCCCGGGGTGCCGGCCGGCTGTCCAGCGCCAGGGCGAAGCCAAAGCGATCCAGCAACTGCGGACGCAACTCGCCCTCTTCCGGATTCATGGTGCCTACCAGCAGAAAGCGAGCGGCGTGCTCGTGGGAGATGCCGTCGCGCTCCACCCGGTTGACCCCACTGGCCGCCACGTCCAGCAGCAGATCCACCAGGTGATCGGGCAGCAGATTGACCTCGTCCACATAGAGCACGCCGCCATCGGCAGCCGCCAGCACGCCTGGTGCGAAGCGGGCCCGGCCCTCGCCCAGCGCAGCGTCCAGGTCCAGGGTGCCGACGATGCGCTCTTCGCTGGCACCCAACGGCAGGGTCACGAAGGGACCGCCGCCGAGCAGATCGGCCAGGCCCCGGGCCAGGGTCGACTTGGCCATGCCCCGCGGTCCTTCGATCAATACGCCGCCGATACGGGGATCGATGGCGTTGAGACACAGCGCCAGTTTCAGGAACTCGGCGCCGACCACGGCGGCCAGCGGAAAGACAGGGGCGGTCATCTCAGGCTTCATCCATATCCATCAACAGCTGTTCGAGGGCTTCGCGGTAGTCGCCTGGCGCCTGCCAGAGGCCACGTTGCTGGGCTTCCAGCAGGCGCTCGGTCATGTCGCGCAGCGCCTCGGGATTGTGTCTTTCGACGAAGTCGCGGGTATCGGCATCGAGCAGATAGGCATCGGCCAGCTGCCGGTAATGGTGATCCTCGACCAGCTCGGTGGTGGCGCCGAAGCCGAACAGGTAGTCCACGGTGGCGGCCATCTCGAAGGCCCCCTTGTAGCCGTGGCGCTTCATGCCGGCGATCCACTTGGGATTGGCCGCCCGGGAGCGCACGACGCGGCCCAGTTCTTCCTTCAGGGTACGAATCCTGGGGAGATCGGCCTGGGCATGGTCACCGAAGTAGCTGGCACGCCGCTGGCCGCTCAGGGTCTCGGCAGCGGCCAGCATGCCGCCCTGGAACTGGTAATAGTCGTTGGAATCGAGCAGGTCGTGCTCACGGTTGTCCTGGTTCTGCAGTACGGCCTGCAGGCGACCCAGGCGACGCGAAAAGTCGTCACGGGCGGCGGTGCCGTCATCCTCGGCGCCATAGGCATAGCCACCCCAATTGAGATAGGCGGTGGCCAGCTCGCTACGGTCCTGCCACTGGCGCTCTTCCACCGCGCCCTGGACGCCGGCGCCATAGGCGCCGGGCTGGGCGCCGAAGATGCGCCAGCCGGCCTGACGGCGCGCCAGATCGGCCGCGGTACCCGCCGCTTCCAGGGCAGCGCGCTCGCGGCGCACCTGGGCGGCCAGGGGGTTGAGATCGTCCGGCTCGTCCAGCGCGGCGACCGCCTGGACGGCGGCATCGAACAGCCTGACCAGCCCACCGAAGGCATCGCGAAAGAAGCCGGAGATGCGCAGGGTGACATCCACCCGCGGCCGATCCAGCAGCGACAGCGGCAGGATCTCGAAGTCCTCGACCCGGGCACTGCCGATCTGCCATACCGGGCGCACGCCCAGCAGGGCCATCGCCTGGGCGATATCGTCGCCGCCGGTCCTCATGGTCGCCGTGCCCCAGACCGAAAGACCCAATTGGCGCAGATGATCGCCCTCCTCCTGCAGATGGCGCTCCAACAGCAGGTTGGCCGACTGCCAGCCCAGCCGCCAGGCGGTCATACTCGGCAGGTTGCGCACGTCCACGGAAAAGAAGTTGCGCCCGGTGGGCAGCACGTCCAGCCGCCCGCGACTCGGCGCGCCGCTGGGTCCGGCGGGGACGAAACGCCCCTCCAGTGCCCTCAGCAGGCCGCCGATTTCAGCGGGACCGCAGCCGTCCAGGGCCGGCGCGACCTGGCCGACCAGATGCTCCAGCACCAGCCGGGTGGCGGGCAATTCGTCCAGCGCCAACGGCAGCGGCTCGCCATCGACGGTCGCGGCCACCAGGGCCAGGGCCAGGAGCTCCAGTCGCTCGCGGGTATCGCCCAGGGTGCGCCAGGGTTCGCTCGACAGGCCCTCCAGGCACGCCGGACGCGGTCCCTGCCAGGGCGCGCCGAGGTCGGCGGCCAGGGGATCGAATCCCAGCTGCAGGTCCTTGGC
Organism: Pseudomonas sp. PS02302; assembly: GCF_029959585.1. Classification (NCBI taxonomy): domain Bacteria; kingdom Pseudomonadati; phylum Pseudomonadota; class Gammaproteobacteria; order Pseudomonadales; family Pseudomonadaceae; genus Pseudomonas; species Pseudomonas sp. PS02302. The sequence continues at coordinate 14,296 of NZ_JASCON010000074.1, read as the reverse complement.
CAGCACTCGCAGCAGGCTGGCATTGGCGCCCTGGGCATCGCCCCGGGGAATGCGCAGCAGGGCCACCAGGGTATCGCGACGCAGCTGGCCGGTCGGGGATTCACCGAACACATGCAGGCCGTCGCGGATCTGGGACTCCTTGAGGTCGCAGAGATAGGCGTCCAGCTGCGGCAGCCAGCTGTCCGGATCGTCGGTGATCAGCAGCCCCAGTTCGCGATCCAGGGCGGTTTCACGGACCAGCTGCAGGATCTCGCCGCGCAATTCGGTGGCGCGTCGGAGGTCCAGCAGACTGGCGTCATAGTATTCGTCGGCCAGGCGTTCCAGGTCGCGCAGCGGTCCGTAGCTCTCGGCGCGGGTCAGCGGCGGCATCAGGTGGTCGATGATCACCGCCTGGGTGCGCCGCTTGGCCTGGGCGCCCTCGCCCGGATCGTTGACGATGAAGGGGTAGACGTTGGGCAGCGGTCCGAGGATGGCGTCCGGCCAACACTCCGCCGACAGCCCGACGCCCTTGCCCGGCAACCACTCCAGATTGCCGTGCTTGCCCAGATGCACCACCGCCTGGGCGCCATAGGCCTCGCGCAGCCAGAAATAGAAGGCCAGGTAGCCATGGGGCGGCACCAGCGCAGGATCGTGATAGACCGCCGCCGGATCAACGTCATAGCCACGCGCCGGCTGGATGCCGACGAAGGTCAGACCGAAGCGCACCCCGGCCACCATGAGCCGACCCCGACGGTGCATGGGATCGGCCTCGGGCCCGCCCCAGCGCTCGGTCACCGCCTGCTGCAGACGCTCTGGCAACTGGGCGAACAACGCCTGGTAGTCCTGCAGCGCCAGACTCTGCAGGGCCGGGCGCAGATCGCGCAGGGCGCTGTCGTTGGTCACCCCACCGAGCAGGCGCTCGATCAGGGCGGTCCCGCTTTCAGGCAGATTGGCCACCGGGTAGCCGGCCGACTGCAGCGCCTGCAGCACCTTGAGCGCCGCCGCCGGGGTATCCAGGCCGACGCCGTTGCCGATACGGCCGTCGCGGGTCGGATAGTTGGCCAGGATCAGGGCGATGCGCTTGTCCGCGGCAGGCCGCTGCGCCAGTTCGATCCAGCTGCGCGCCAGCCGCGCGACGAAGGCCATGCGCTCGCCATCGGCCTGGTAGTTGACCACGTCGCTCTGACTGCGCTCGCAGCGCCAGGCCAGGCCCTTGAAACTGATCGGCCGGGTGATGATGCGCCCGTCCAGTTCCGGCAGGGCGATATGCATGGCCAGGTCGCGGGCGCCCAACCCCTGGGGATTCTCTTGCCAGCGTTCGCGATTGTCCTGGGCGCAGATGGCCTGGAGGACCGGCACCGGCCGGCGGAACGGCGTCAGATTCGGTCGTTCCGGACTGGATTGGGCAAAACCTGTGGTATTGAGGATCAGCGCCGTAGCGGTCTCGTCCAGCAGCCGTTCCACCTCTTCCAGGCAGGCCGACTCCTTGAGACTGGCCACGGCGATGGGCAGCGGATTCAGGCCCTGGGCTTCCAGCTGCTGGCAGAAGACATCGACGAAGGCGGTGTTGGCCGACTGCAGGTGGGTGCGGTAGAACAGCAGCGCCACGGCAGGCCAGTCCGGTCGCCAGCGCTGGCGCCAGCCATCCAGGCTCAGGCCTTCAGGGTGATAGACAGCCACCCGCGGCAATTCCCGCGGCGGCTGGTAGTTGTACTGGGCATCCAGGCACTCGCTGGCCAGGCAATGCAGGAAATCCCGCGCATTGCCCAGGCCGCCCTGGCGCAGATAGCGCCACAACCGTTCGGCCAGCTCGGGCGCCACCGTACCCAGGGCCATCAGTTCCGGGTCGGGCCGATCGCAACCGGGCACCGCGATCAGGGTCAGCCCCCGCGCGGCCAGCTCGGCCAGCCGCTCCATGCCATAGCGCCAGTAACCCTGGCCGCCATGCAGGGAGATGAACACCACCCGCGCCTGGCTCAGCACCTCCTCGACATAGAGATCCACCGAGGCGTGGTTCTGCAGCTGCATGGGATTGGCCAGGCGCAGACTGGGATAGCGCTCGTCCAGGCTACGGGTCGCCTCGGCCAGCAGCGCCAGGTGCGAATCGCCGCTGCAGAGCACGACGATCTCGCCCGGTGTCTGCGCCAAATGGGCGATGCCATCGTCTGGGACGAAACCGCCCGGCTGGGTACGCAGCAGATGCATCTGGGGTCAGGCCACCGCGGCGCGCAACTGGGCGGTGATGGCCGCCTGGTCCAGCTCCTGACCGATCAGCACCAGCTGGGTGCTACGGGTCTCGCCGGTCTTCCAGGCACGGTCGAAGTGCTTGTCGAAGCGGGTGCCGACACCCTGCACCAGCAGCCGCAGCGGCTTGCCAGCAATGGCGGCGAAGCCCTTCACCCGCAGGACGCCATGACGCTTGACCACCTCGGTCAGGGCCGCCAGCAGGGTCGCTTCCGCCACTTCGGGCAAGGCGACGCCAAAGGAGTCGAATTCGTCGTGGTCATGGTCTTCATGACCTTCGAGGTCGTGGTGGGTCGGACGGCTGTCGATATGGGCCTCGGACTCGGCCTGCAGGCCCAGCAGCACCGAGAGGGGCAGTACGCCCCGACTGGCTTCCACCACCTTGACCGCCGGCGGCAGCTCTTCGCTCACCTCGGCACGTACGCGAGCCAGGGCCTCGGCGTCCAGGCCGTCGGCCTTGTTGAGGATCACCAGATCGGCACTGGCGAGCTGATCTTCGAACAACTCGTGTAGCGGCGATTCATGGTCGAGGTTGGGGTCCTGCCGACGCTGGGCATCCACCTGCTCCGGATGGGCGGCGAAGGTGCCGGCCGCCACCGCCGGGCTGTCGACCACGGTGATCACCGCATCCACGGTGCAGGCGGTGCGGATCTCCGGCCACTGGAAGGCCTGCACCAGGGGCTTGGGCAGGGCCAGGCCGCTGGTTTCGATGAGGATGTGGTCGATGTCGCCCCGCCGCGCCACCAGCTCCTTCATCACCGGAAAGAATTCTTCCTGGACGGTGCAGCACAGGCAGCCATTGGCCAATTCGAAGACGCGGCCCTGGGCCTCTTCCTCGCTACAGCCGATGCTGCACTGGCGGAGGATCTCGCCGTCGATGCCCAACTCGCCGAATTCGTTGACGATCACCGCGATGCGCCGGCCTGCGGCGTGGTCGAGCATGTGCCGCAGCAGGGTGGTCTTGCCGGAACCGAGGAAGCCGGTAACGATGGTGACGGGAGTCTTGGCCAGGGTTTTCATGGGCTGCCCTTAGAGAAAAAGCGAAAAAAGACGGGCAGGCATGCCGGACGCCCGCATGACGGCGAGGCCCTGGTGGCAGCCCGGATCACCCCGCCCGGTTGCGTGTTCGAAGCGTGACGAGGCAGGTCTCCTGGCTCGCGGCGCCCGGCTCCGGCCTTCCCGCGTGAGCAGTGGCCTGGTGGAGTGGCTGAAGATGCCGCTTACAGTTGCGGGGGCAGCCGCGGTATCGCACCGCGTTCCCTTTCAAGCTCTTGCCGACAAGAGCACCTCGGAACGCGACAGGCTACGAGCGCCCCGCCAGGGTGTCAATCCGCCAGGCTTGACCGGCGGACGAGGCGCGTGGTCTGCTCGAAGCGGTCGCCAAGGGCGAGCCACCGCCTGCCTTCCTCCGCCTCAAGACCTGCCATGATCGCCATCACGCGCGCCTTCGCCACCTTGAGCCAGACCGACACTTCGGCCTGGCACCCCGCCGCCAGCCCGCTCGCCCCTTGCCCGCGGTGCTGTTCTGGCCCCGGACTGGACAGGCACGCTTCGTCGCGCCCCAAGGGCATTCACGGCTGATGGCCCTGGTCCTGGGTCTCGGCTGCCGCCAGGGCTGTTCGCTGGACGAACTCGCCGAGCTGGCGCTCGGGGTCTTGCAGGAAGCCCGGTGCGATCGCACTGCGCTGACCGCACTGGCTACCGTTGCGAGTCGACTCGAGGAACGTGGACTGCGCGCCCTCGCCCAGCGCTGGCAGCTGCCTCTGCACGGCTTCACCGCCGAGCGTCTGGCGCAAGAGCGCGGCATAACTGCCGCCAGCGATCTGGTATTGCAGCACACCGGCAGCCCCAGCGTGGCTGAAGCCGCGGCCCTGGCCGCGGCGGGTGAAGGTGCCCAGCTGCTGGTGGGTAAGCGCAAGAGCGCCGCCGCGACGGCCGCCCTGGCCTATGCCTGAGCGATCCCTTCCCCGTCGGCCTCTCTGACCCGGGCGCGGACATGGATGGGGCTGAAGGGCTCGTTCTGCACCAGTTCCACCAGGGATTCCTTGACCAGCTCGAGAATGGCCATGAAGGTCACCACCACGCCGAGCCGGCCTTCATCCAGGGTGAACAGCGCCACGAAGGGCACGAAGGCACCCTCCTTGAGGCGCTCCAGCACCTGGCTCATGCGCTCGCGGGTGGACAGCACCTCGCGGGTCACCTGGTGGCTCTCGAACAGGTCGGCGCGGCGCAGGACCTCGCCCATGGCCAGCAGCAACTCGCCCAGGTCCACTTCGGGCAACAGCTTGCGCGCCCGTGCATCCGGCGCCGGCAAGGTAGGCACCACGAAGTTGCGGCCTTCGCGCGGCAGGTCATCGAGATCCTCGGCGGCCTTCTTGAAGCGCTCGTATTCCTGCAGGCGGCGGATCAGTTCGGCGCGCGGGTCCTCTTCCTCATTGTCCAGGCCTTCCGCGCGCGGCAGCAGCATGCGCGACTTGATCTCCGCCAGCATCGCCGCCATCAGCAGGTACTCGGCGGCCAGTTCCAGTTGCACCGCCTTCATCAGCTCGACATAGCTCATGTACTGCCGGGTGATCTCGGCGACCGGGATGTCGAGGATATTGATGTTCTGCTTGCGGATCAGATAGAGCAGCAGGTCGAGGGGGCCTTCGAAGGCTTCGAGAAAGACCTCCAGGGCATCCGGCGGGATATAGAGGTCCTGGGGCAGCTCGGTGAAGGCCTCGCCATAGACCAGCGCCAGGCGCAGCTGCTCGGGTTCGAGCAGCTGGGGGTCCAGGGCTTCGCTCATGCTTCGATCATGAAGGGCGTCGGATCCCCGGCACCGACCCGGATCACTTCCGGTTCGTCATCGGCCAGGCTGATCACGGTGGACGGCTGCAAGCCACCCGGACCGCCTTCGATCACCAGGTCGACGAAATGCTCGAGACGCTCGCGGATCTCCCAGGCATCGCCCAGGGCTTCGTCATCCCCCGGCAGGATCAGGCTCACGCTCATCAAGGGCTCGCCCAGGGCCTCCAGCAGCGCCAGGGTGATGGGATGCTGGGGCACCCGTACGCCGATGGTGCGCCGCTTGGGATGCAGCAGCATGCGCGGCACTTCGCGGGTGGCATTGAGGATGAAGGTGTAGGGCCCGGGGGTATAGGCCTTTAGCAGGCGGAAGGCACTGGTATCCACCTTGGCATAGATGCCCAGCTCGGAAAGATCGCAGCACACCAGGGTGAAGTTGTGCTTGTCGTCGAGCTGGCGGATGCGGCGGATCCGCTCCACCGCGCTCTTCTCGCCGATACGGCAGCCCAGCGCATAGGACGAATCGGTGGGATAGGCGATGACACCGCCGGACCGGATGATTTCCACGGCCTGACGAATCAGCCGCGGCTGGGGATTCTGCGGATGAATTTCGATGAACTGGCTCATTGGGGTTCCCGAATCTGAGGGTATAGCGGTTGACTGAAGCGCGCCCACAGGGGCGGCAGATCTTCGGGCAACGGACGATACATACCCAGCTCCGACCACTCGGCCGGCGCATGGAAATCGCTGCCCGCACTGACCATCAGACCAAATTCCCGCGCCAGAATTGCCAGGGTGCCGACCTGCTCCGCCGGCTGCACGCCGTTGACCACCTCGATGGCATGGCCGCCGCCGCTGACGAATTCGCCGATCAGCTTGCGCAACTTGGTGCGGGTGAAGCCATAGGCCAGCGGATGTGCCAGGCTGATCCAGGCCTTGGCGCCCTTGAGCGTCGCCAGGGTCTCGGCCAGGGTCGGCCAATGCTGCTTGACGTCGCCGAGCTTGCCGCCGCCGAGCCACTTGCGAAAGGCATCGCCGCGGTCCGCGACATGGCCGGCCTGCACCAGGTATTCGGCAAAATGCGGCCGGGCCGGTGCATTGCGACTGTCGCCCAGGGCCAGTTGCACCGCGCGAGCCCCTTCCAGGGTGCCGGGCATGCCCTTGGCCGCCAGCCGCCGGTCGATTTCCCGGGCGCGCTCCCAGCGACCTTCGTGCAGGGTTTCCAGGGCGGCATTCAGCTCCGGCGCCTCAGGGGCGAAGTTGTAGCCGAGCACATGCAGCGTGGCGCCGCCCCAGGTACAGGACATTTCGATGCCGGGGAGCAGGCGCAGACCCAGGCCGTCCGCAGCTTCCAGGGCTTCGGCGTAGCCGTCCAGGGTGTCGTGATCGGTGATGGCCAGCAGCTGCACCCCGCGCTCGTGGGCTCGTCTGACCACCTCGGCGGGCGCGAAGGCGCCGTCCGATGCGGTGGTATGACAGTGCAGGTCGATACGCATGGCTTTCTCCTCCGGCTTCATCAGGTATTATGCCGCGATGCACTGCTATCGGCTGCGTTAATGAAACAATTCATCGATTTCATCCCCCTGCTCCTGTTCTTCCTGGTCTACAAGCTCGATCCGCGTCCGCTGGAATTCGCCGGGCATGCCTTTACCCTGGGCGGCATCTTCAGTGCCACCGCGGTCCTGATCATCGCGTCCCTGGTGGTCTATGGCGCGATCTTCGCGACCCAGCGCCGGCTGGAAAAGAGCCAGTGGCTGACACTGATCGCCTGCCTGGTGTTTGGCGGCATGACCCTGGCCTTCCATAGCGAGACCTTCCTGAAATGGAAGGCACCGGTGGTGAACTGGCTCTTCGCCGTAGCCTTTCTGGGCAGCCAGTTCATCGGCGACAAGCCGTTGATTCAGCGCATGCTGGGCCATGCGGTACGCCTGCCGGCGCCGATCTGGACGCGCCTGAACATCGCCTGGATCATCTTCTTCATCGTCTGCGGTTGCGCGAATCTCTATGTGGCCTTCACCTACGAAAGCTTCTGGGTCGACTTCAAGGTCTTCGGCAGTCTGGCGATGACCCTGGTGTTCATGCTCGGCCAGGGCCTCTATCTGGCGCGCCATCTGCAACCCATGGATGAACCGCGAGACTGATCCCATGAGCCAGATACTGCTGATCGATGACGACCAGGAGCTGTGCGAGCTGCTTGGCGCCTGGCTGAAACAGGAAGGCTTCGAAGTCACCGCCTGCCATGCCGGCAGCGATGCCCGCATCCAGCTGCGCGAGGCCACGCCGGACGTGGTGGTACTGGACGTGATGCTGCCGGACGGCAGTGGTCTGGAGCTGCTCAAGCAGTTGCGCAGCGATCATCCGCAGTTGCCCGTGCTGATGCTGTCGGGACGTGGCGAGCCGCTGGACCGCATCCTTGGCCTGGAACTGGGCGCCGACGACTATCTGGCCAAACCCTGCGATCCGCGCGAGCTCACCGCACGGTTGAGAGCCATCCTCAGGCGCAGCCATCCGGCCCAACCCGCGGCCCGCCTGCAGCTGGGCGATCTGTCGCTGAGTCTGGCACGGGGCGTCGCCAACATCGGCGAAACCGAGATCACCCTGACCCTTACCGAGAGTCGCATCCTCGAAGCCCTGCTGCGCCAGCCGGGCGAACCCCTGGAAAAGCAGGCGCTGGCCCAGGCAGCCCTCGGACGCAAGCTGACGCTCTACGATCGCAGTCTGGACATGCACGTCAGCAATCTGCGCCGCAAGCTCGGCAGCCATGCCGACGGGCGCCCGCGCATCCTCGCTCTGCGCGGCCGCGGCTACTACTACAGCGTCTAGCCCTCCGCGCAGCCTTTACCCCCTCTTTACGCCCGCTGACCGCCACTGACTCCCCTGCTCCTAGACTGGGCTCATCCGGTATTGCACCGGTCATCCCAAGGAGATTTCCCGATGCGCAAACTCATGCCCGCCGTGCTGTTCGCTGCCCTGCTGCCGACCCTGACCCTGGCCGCGACCCAGGACAGCACCGACATCACCCCGCCGCCCCACGGCAAGCTGATGGACGGTGGCCCGCGTGGCGATGGCCCCCTGCGCGGTCTCAAGCTGACGCCCGAGCAACGCGAGCAGGTCGGCAAGCTGATGGGCGAGGAACGCCAGCAGCAGCGCGAGATCGTCAAAAGCTACCTCGACAAGCTGCCCGAGGATCAGCGCAAGGCCCTGCACGATCAGCTGGATGGCAATCGCGACAAGACCCGTCAGTCCATTCGCGCCCTGCTCAAGCCCGATCAGCAGAAGCGCTTCGACGAAATGGAAAAGAAGCGCGAGGATCGCGCCAAGGAGTGGGCGGAATTCCAGCAGTGGAAGCAGGACCACAAGTCCTCGTAATCCCCGATCGCTGCGCCGACGGTCCTCGGCGCAGCGTCTGACCGAAAAACTGCCCAACGTCTCGCGAGCGAGAAACAAACCAGGCCCGAAAATAACCGAGGAAGCCGCGTGTAAGAGTGGCAAATGAGCTTTCGGACGGGGCTGGCCTTCCAGGGCATTTTCAACGCCGTTTGGCCGACGCACAGCAGACGTTGAGCAGCTTCTAAGGCGACCGCATGGTTTTTCGTTCCCTCTTCTGGCGCATCTTCGCCACCTTCTGGCTGGCCATCCTTTCCGCGGTGGGCCTGACCATGCTGCTCGGCCACCTGGCCGACCAGGATTCCTGGATCCTCGCGCAGCACCCCGGCTTGCGCGATCTTCCCGAACAATGGGTGCAACGCTATGAAAACGACGGTCCCGACGCCGCCCAGGGCTTGCTCGAACAGCGCAAGGGCCGCTACGGCATCGATGTGCTGGTGCTGGGCGAGAACGGCTCGCCCCTGGTGCGCGGCACCTTGCCACCGCGCATCTTCGACCAGGATCTCGACCAGCCCCAGCGGCAGCAACGTCCCGGCCCCGGCGCCCGCGATCCCAACCGGCCGCTGCCCTGGCGACGCCTGACCGACGAATACACCAGTCCGAGCGGCCAGAACTACCTGTTCATCTACCACCTGCCGACGCCCGAGCTGGGTGCCTGGCGCCGGCAGAGCCTGTTCTGGCCGGTCGGCATGCTGGCCATCGCCACCGTGGTGCTGACCCTGTTCAGCCTGCTGCTGACCCTGAGTCTGACCCGACCGCTCAATCATCTGCGCCGCGCCGTCCACGACCTCGGCCAGACTGCTTATCAGCAGGACACCCTGGCCCGCCTCGCCCGGCGCAAGGACGAACTGGGCGTGCTGGCCGAGGACTTCAATCGCATGGGCGCCCACCTGCAGCGCCTGATCGACAGCCAGCGCCAGCTGCTGCGCGACGTGTCCCACGAATTGCGTTCACCGCTGGCGCGGCTGCGCATCGCCCTGGCGCTGGCCGAACGCTCCGATCCCCGTGACCTGGGCAACATGTGGCCGCGGCTGACCCTGGAATGCGATCGCCTGGAAACCCTGATCGGCGAGATCCTCGCCCTCGCCCGCCAGGAAGCCGACCCGGGTCCACCCGAGCAACTGGAATTGCATCCGCTGGTGGAAGGCCTGGTGGAGGATGCCCAGCTCAGCGCGCCCCAGCAGCGCGTGGAACTTGACGTGCCCACCTCCCTGCGGCTGGATGGCTGGCCGGAAGTGCTGGAACGCGCGCTGGACAATCTGTTGCGCAATGCGCTGCGCTTCAATCCACCCGCGCAGCCCATTGTCATTTCGGCGATGGCAGCGAAGGGCGAGGTCCGCATACAGGTGCGCGACTACGGCCCGGGGGTCAAGACAGCCGACCTGCCGCGCCTGGGTGAGCCCTTCTTCCGCTCGGATCAACAGCACGCCACTGGCTACGGCCTCGGCCTGGCCATCGCCCGGCGCGCCATCGAGCGCCATGGAGGCGAGCTGCAGCTGAGCAATCACCCGGACGGCGGCTTTCTCGCCACCGTCATCCTGCCGCTCAGGCCGGTCCTGGCCAATGGCTGACCTGCGCGCTCAGATCACGCGGCGCCGGGACGCGCGGCGCCACCTCCGGCGTGCCCAGGTAGATGTAGCCCACCAGCTGTTCGTTTTCGGCCAACCCGAGCCCCTGCAGCACCCAGGGGTCGTAGCTGAAGTCACCGGAGCGCCAGACCGCCCCCAGTCCCAGGGCGAAGGCCGCGTTGACCAGGCCGTGGGCAACGCAGCCAGCGGTAATGATCTGCTCCTGGACGGGCACCTTGGGGTGCTCCTGCAGGGTGGCAACGACGGCGATCACCAGGGGCGCTCGCAGCGGCATGCGCCGAGCCTTGTCCAGGGCCGCCGCATCCGCGTCGGGCTCGCGGCGGCGCAGGGCGTCGGCATAGAGCTCGCCGAGCGCGGTGCGGCCCTCGCCGGCCACCAGGATCAGCCGCCAGGGGCGCAGCAGCTTGTGGTCCGGCGCCCGGTCCGCGGCGCGCAGCAGGATTTCGAGTTGCTCGGTGGTCGGACCTGGCTCGGTCAGGCGACCGACCGAGGCGCGATTGCAAAGGGCTGCGAGGGCATCCATAGCGTCTCTCCTGTAAAGATGCCGCAGTGTAACCCAGGGATGACTGCCGAATTTGGCTGTCACAGCAGCGGAATGGCCGACAATCTTGGCCGCTACCGGGGCGGTCGGCTAAGATCGCCAATGCAAGAAAACCCGGCCGCTTTCATCGTCGCGAACGGAGTTATCCCGACCTCTCGCCTTTTTCGAAACGGACCCGACAGATGAAGTTTGCGCTCAACCGGTTCCTCGCAGCGTCCGGTGACAGCCTGGGCGTCTACTACGCCCGGGTATTCGCCTATCTGATTGCCGCCGCCAGCGTCACTGCGGGTTACTACGTCCAGGCCGAAGCCGTGGGCCTCTGGCTGATCCCCTACGCCCTGCTCTATCCGCACGTGGCCCAGACCCTGAGCATCAAGCTCCGGCGCGACCGGGGTTCCCAGACCGATATCCTGCTCGCCGCCATAGACGCCATTCATGTCGGCATGGCCGCGGTGGTGTTGCGCTTCCCGCTGATGCCCACCCTGATGCTGCTGTTCATGCTCGGCTACACCAGCATGTTGCGCGGCGGTCCGCGCCTGCTCGGTCTCTGCCTGCTGTTCGCCACCAGTGCCGCGGCGCTGGGCAGTGCCACCTTCTTTCAGGGTGTCGACCTCACCAGCCCCCTGCTGGTGGCGGTCACCAGCGTGGTGGGCACCATGCTGCACCTCTGGGGCACCGGCTACTTCCTGCACCGGCAGCGCAAGCGCCTGATCCAGATCAACGACGACCTCAAGCGCGAGCAGGAAAAGTCGGCGATCCTGGCGCACAACCTGGCCAAGTACCTCTCGCCGCAGGTCTGGGAATCCATCTTCACCGGCAAGCAGCACATCGCCCTGGGCACCCAGCGCAAGAAGCTCACGGTGTTCTTCTCCGATATCAAGGGCTTCACCGAGCTGTCCGAAGAACTCGAAGCCGAAGCCCTTACCGACATGCTCAACAACTACCTCAACGAGATGTCGAAGATCGCCGTCAAGTACGGTGGCACCATCGACAAGTTCGTCGGTGACTGCGTGATGGTGTTCTTCGGCGATGCCAACAGCCAGGGCGCCAAGAAGGACGCCGTGGCCGCGGTCTCCATGGCCATCGCCATGCGCAAGCACATGAAGGTCCTGCGCCAGCAGTGGCGCAGCCAGGGCATCAACAAGCCCCTGGAGATCCGCATGGGGCTGAACACCGGTTACTGCACGGTCGGCAACTTCGGCTCCAGCACGCGCATGGACTACACCATCATCGGTCGCGAAGTGAACCTGGCCAGCCGCCTGGAAAACGCCGCCGACGCTGGCGAGATCCTGATCAGCCACGAGACCTATTCGCTGGTCAAGGAAACCATCATGTGCCGCGACAAGAGCTGGATTACCGTCAAGGGCTTCAGCAAGCCGGTGCAGATCTACCAGGTAGTGGACTTCCGCCGCGACCTGGGCGCCTCCCCCAGCTACGTCGAGCACGAATTGCCGGGCTTCTCCATGTACCTGGACACCAACAACATCCAGAACTACGACAAGGACCGGGTCATTCAGGCGCTGCAACTGGCTGCGGAAAAGCTGAAGGACAAGGTGATCCTTTAACGCGACCGCAGACCCTGCGGCCGCATCCAGACGCACCTCGGCACCCTTGGCCGTGCGCAACCAGACCGCTTAGCGCAAGCGGCATTCGGACTGGCGCCTAACCGGGCACTGATGTATCGCTGAGAGGCCGGAAGCGCAGCGGGCCAGTCCTCCCCTGGCAATACTCATTGCCGTCCACCCGATCACGTGTTGGCCCAGTAAACCAACAACCGCGTGGCTGAAGCGAATTCTTTGTTTCGGCCTAGCTGCAAGGGCCCAGGCCAACGTTGGACGGCGCGCACTCATGATCTTTCGATACCCACGCTGCCCTGTCCCTTCCAGGAGCACGCGAAGCCGAAGACTTACCTACGACTCCAGGACGGGCAACGCCAGTGATGGAGCCATCTTCCCTTGTGCTGCTGGCGAGCTGGCCTATCCCGATTTTCTGAAAGGTAGTCGGGCGACGATCAGCCTTGGCCAGCGAATCTACGCGTCGCAAAGTACCGATGCGGGTCAGGTGCAGCCCAACCTCCTGGGCAGCGTTCACGGTGAGCCTTCAATAGCGCCCTGAAGCTCCTCCGCGCATCGTTGAATCGCCCAGAGCGATTTCAATAAGCCATGAACATGCCCGCTATCTCCCCCATGACATGCCTGCCGCATGATCTTCAAAGAAGTACTACCAGCATATTAATTTTCGCCCCGCTTATTACATGTACGCCAACACCTATCGTGCAGACCAATGCATCTCCTTTTTATCAAATAGCCTGACCGGATCAAGCCACCAACCACAGTCCCTCTAGAAAAACACAACAGCAGCCAGGAAGATGCCCTATAAATCATCACCCCAACAATAAGCATCAATTAAGCAGAAGGCACACGCACTCACCCGCACTTTTAGCCCCAACACTCGGCCAACATATAGGAATACCGTTATCTTATAATCCGACAATATATATTTACTTAACCGCCGCTCTTGCCACCCAGTATTTTTTCGCCAAACATACACTCTTCACTTACTGCCGGAGGCCATTGGCCATGGAATTCCAAACAGAAGAGTCGTCATCTTTTTCCAACCTGGAAAGCCCTGTAGAAGTCTATACAGAGTGGGACCCCCTGGAAGAAGTCATAGTTGGAATAATGGATGATATTCGCGTACCTGAATGGGATACCGGCCTGAAAGCCATCATCCCCAGGGAATCGAGCGACTTTTTCCAGACCTACTCAGGACGGCGTTTTCCAGAAGAGCTGGTCAGCAAAGCCAGGCAGGAAGTCAATACGCTGGCCAGGATCCTGGAAGCCGAGGGCATAAGAGTAAAACGGCCAAACGAGTCCAATCACCATCAGCCCATAGTGACTCCCCATTTCACGACAGGTGGCACCTTCTACTCCGCCATGCCAAGGGACTGCCTCTTTGCGATCGGCAAGAAGATCATTGAAGTACCCATGGCCTGGCGCAGCCGTTACTTCGAGACCTTCGCTTTTCGTGACATCCTGAACGATTACTTCAGTAGAGGTGCCGACTGGATCTCAGCGCCCAAGCCGATGCTGAAAGACGACATTTGGAAAAAGGATTATGACTTCGATCAGGAGATTCCATTCAATTCCATAATCACTGAAGCGGAACCACTGTTTGACGCTGCCGATTTCATGAAAATAGGCCGCGACATCATAGGGCAGCGTAGCCATGTAACCAACGACAAAGGAATCGAATGGCTGCGCAGAACCCTGGGTCCGGACTATCGCATCCACATCTATGAGTTTGAAGAGCCGGGACCCATGCATATCGACACAACGATATTGCCACTGGCACCAGGTCGTGTACTTGTCAACAGAGGCTGGGTGCCGCAGATCCCTGACATCTTCAAAGACTGGGAAATTTTAAATCCTCCGCCATCCAACCTGCCAGATGACCATCCGCTTTACATCACCTCCAAGTGGATTCACATCAATGTACTGATGTTGGACGAAAGAACTGTCGTCGTTGAACGGGACGAGGAGGCATTGATCAGTGCCTTTCGCAAGTGGGGATTCAAGACCGTCCTCTGTCCGTTAAAACACTTCCAAACCTTTGGAGGCTCTTTTCACTGCGCGACGCTGGATGTCAAACGTCGCGGGAGCCTGAAAAGTTATATCTGATGACGGTCGACGCACTGTTTGCAGCAAAGGGATGCTCTTAGCGCGCCGGGGCGGCGGCCCCGCGCCCGCCACCGCCCCCACCCCCCCGG
>NZ_JASCON010000073.1:0-27776 GCF_029959585.1 Pseudomonas sp. PS02302 | reverse complement strand
GCTCCTTGGCGGTCAGCGCGCGCCAGGCCGGCAGGGCGCGATTGGCGGCGTCGATGGCACGCTTGGTCTCGGCGCGGCCGAGCTTGGGAATGGTGCCCAGGGTCTCGCCGGTGGCCGGGTTGTCCACGGTGACGGTGGCACCGCTGTCGGCGTCGATCCAGGCGCCGTCGACATAGGCTTGCTGGCGAAACAGGGAAGCGTCTTTGAGCTGCATTACGGTCTCCTTGGCTGAAAGGGCCGGAAGCAAGGGCATGACACCCCTGCGCCTGCGATAGGGTCAGGCCTGGAAACGCTGGCATCGCCACCGTTCAGCGCCCGCTCGAGCAACGTCCGAACCGCTATGGGCGTTCGAAATATTGAACGCATCCTAGGAGAATATTGAACCCCCGCGCAAGAGCGCCGGAGCGGTTTTCGCGCGGCCCTCCTCCTTGTTTATGCAGCCCTCGCCACACCTCGCGAAACAGTCGTTCAAAATCAACAACATCGTGCATCCGGGCATGGACGGTCGGGGGCAAGGTGAGTATGATGGCGACCGATTCAGCGTCACTGAATCGCTGCACTCGTAGCTCAGCTGGATAGAGTACTGCCCTCCGAAGGCAGGGGTCGTGGGTTCGAATCCCGCCGAGTGCGCCATCTCCCGTTCACCGTCGCGTGAACCTCAGCAAAGCCCGCCATCGCGCGGGCTTTGCTGTTTCTGGCTATCGCTCAAGCCTTTCCAAGACGCACAGGCCTTTCGTGAAAAGACCTTCGCCAGATTACCGGCGTGATTTATCTGACCGTTATCACTACCACCCTCGCGATTCTGCTCTAAGCTCTGTCCCTGGACCCGCTCCAACCAGCCGGCCGGATGCCGATACCCTGGGATCACCTCGCAAGGACGCCTCATGAGATACCTCCTGACCAGCTCGGTTACCCTCTTTCTCGCCGCTCCGCTCCTGACCGAAGACACCGCCCTGGCCCAGGCCGGCCATGCCATCCGTCCAGGGATAGAGGCAGCTGCTCACGCCCTGAATCTGTCGCTGCTGCAGAGCAGTGCGGTCGGCAGGGGCCCGGTGGCCGAGGGGGCGCGGCTGCAGCTGACAGCGCTGGAACGGCAAGCGCGGCGGGACGACTAGCCTCAGGGCTTTGCCAGGGCCCGGCGCAGAGCCCTGCTTGAACGAAGCGCCCGTCCGGTGCTCTCAAGGTCTCCACTACGGCCCCGAGGAGACCTGGATGAAATCCCTGATTCCCCTGTTGCTGCTGCCCCTCGCCCTGGGCGCCTGTACCCGGGAGCCGGTTCGGCACGACGCTCTCGGCTTGCCGAGCTGCGACCTGCAGCAGCAGCGTCAACTCCCGGGCGAGCTGGGCGGCGCCATCAGCGATCCGCGGCAGGCGCATGTCTCGCTGCGGGCCAATGTGCTGCTGGCGGATGTGAGCACGGCGCGCAAGGCGCGGCGGATCAGTCAGGAACAGGCGAAGGCCTTCAGCGAGCGCATCGCCGCGGTGCGCAGCCAGACCGATGTCCTGGTCAGGCAGCAGGGCTTTCTCAGCGCGGCCGAGCGGGCCAGTTTCGATCGGGAATTCGACGGGATCGCCACGCAGATCTGCCAGCCGCGCTAGCGGATGCTGGGTGCGCCTGCCAGGTTGGGTCGAAAGGCGCGGCCATGAACGGCTAGGATAATGGGGCCGATCAGGCGGTAACACAGCTTGCCGTCCTGCTCTCTTGGCCCACGGGGACGACCCCGGCGATCGGTGGGCAGCGTTCCGGGACGGCCCGGTTTTACAGGAGGCCGTCGTTGGCTTGGTTCTATCTGGTGTGCGCGGGACTGCTCGAGGTGGTCTGGGCGTTCTACATGAAGCAGTCCGCGGGCTTCACCCGCCTCACGCCGACGATCATCACCGGGGTCGCCATGGTGGCCAGCGTGGCGCTGCTGTCGATCGCCATGCGCAGCCTGCCGCTGGGCACCGCCTATACGATCTGGACCGGTATCGGCGCGATCGGCGCCTTCATGGTCGGCATCCTGGTCCTGGGCGAGGCGGCGAGTCCGCTGCGCATCCTGGCCGCCGCGCTGATCGTCAGCGGGCTGGTGCTGATGAAGCTGACCTCGTCCTGAGCGCTCTCCCCTAGCGCGGGATCACCGGGCGGGCCAGCCAGATGAACAGCAGCCCGCCGAATAGCCCATCCACGGCCATCGCCAGCAATCCCTCCAGGGTGCGCGTGGCGTAGATAAGCACCGGCATGGGCGCGAAGGCGTCGATCAGGCGGATGGCGGCGATCAGGCTGAGGCTGCTGGCCAGCGGCAGCAGGCAGGCGCGATAGGCACCGCCGTGACGACCCAACCAGAGGGCCGCGGCAAAGGCTGGTAACCAAGCGGCGAGCACGATGGCGGCATAGACGGGTCCGAAGCCCAGCAGATCATCCAGTGAGGTCCGCCCGCGCGTGGCCAGGTCGATCGGCTGGCCGAGTCCCTGGAGGGCCGCCAGGTTGTACTGGGTCTGCACCAGGCTGCCCCAGGCGGTGGTCAGCAGCAGGGCCGCGGCGAACGCCAGCAGGGTGCGCGGTTGCAACAGGGCGCGCCAGAGCGGTTGGGGCATGGTCGGAAGATCCCTTGGAGAGAGGCAGATGCTAGCGAAAGCGGGTACCCGGAACAGACCTCAAGCGTTACCTAAAGCTTCCGGCCGCTGGGCCTGGCTGGCGTGGCTGGCCCTGCTGGCGGTTCCGCTGGCGCTGGCGGCGCCGGCCTACCGGATAGAGACGGTGGCGACCGGGCTGGATAGACCCTGGTCGCTGGCCTTCCTGCCCGATGGCCGGGCGCTCCTGACCGAGGGCGCCGGGCGCTTGCGGCTGCTGGTGCCGGACGGTACCGGCCGCCTCAGGCTGCAGGCGCAAGCCGTGAGCGGACTGCCCGAGCTCTATACCGAAGGCCAGGCCGGTCTGTTCGAGGTGCTGCCGGACCCGGATTTCGCTGGCAACCAGCTCATCTACCTCTCCCATGCGACGGGCACGCGCCCGGCCAATCACCTCAGGGTGGTGCGCGCCCGGCTGGACGGCGGACGCCTGCAGGACGTCCAACCGCTGTTCACCAGCCAGCCGGCCAAGGCCTTCGGGCAGCACTTCGGGGCGCGGATGGCCCTGCTCGGCGACGGCACCCTGGCCATCGCCCTGGGCGACGGCAACGTCGAGCGCACCGATGCCCAGCGACTGGATACGCATCTGGGCAAGATCGTGCGCATCACCCGCGACGGCCAGGTGCCGGCGGACAACCCCTTCATCAAGCGACCCGGCGTCCTGCCGGAGATCTACAGCCTCGGCCATCGCAATCCCCAGGGTCTGGTCTGGGTGCCCGAGCGCCAGGCGCTATACGAGCACGAGCATGGCTCCAAGGGTGGCGACGAACTCAATCTGATCCGCGCCGGTGCCAACTACGGCTGGCCGCTGACCACCGGCGGCGTGGACTACACCGGCGCGCGCATCTCGCCCTTTCGCGACTTGCCGGGCATCACCCCGCCGCTGCTGGAATGGACGCCGTCGATCGCGCCCGCCGGAATGACCTGGTACGACGGCCAGGGCTTTCCCGCCTGGCGCGGCAGTCTGTTCGTGGCGGCGCTGCGGGAGAAGTCGGTGCGGCGGATACCGCTGGTTGAGGGTATGCCTGGTCCGCAGGAGCTGCTGTTCCAGGAACTGGAACAGCGGCTGCGCGACGTGCGCAGCGGCCCGGACGGCAATCTCTGGCTGCTCACCGATGGTGAGGAGGGCCAGCTGTTGCGGGTAGTGCCGGGGTAGGAAGTGAGTACAGCCGTGGTGCCGATCCTATACAGCGCCAGTCGCGGCCATGCCGGTACGCGGTAGGTTGGGTTGAGCGCAGCGAAGCCCAACGTCGCCTCGTGGCTCGCCATGTTGGGCTTCGACGCTAGAGCCGTCTCACCCAACCTACGGAGACATCGATAGCCTGTTGGGGCGGCAACTCGGGTGAGCCGCGAGCCGCCTCGTCGAAACGACGAATATTCCGCCGTTTCGTCAAATAAAGCACAACGATTCGACGCTCTGACGCTCACATCTGACAGCGCCGCTTTCTAAGCTGGAGCCTCAACCACGGAGGATCCCGCCATGAAAGTCACCCTGCTCGGCGCCGGCCATATCGGCTACACCATTTCGCAATTGCTGCACGCCAGTGGCGACTACCAGGTGACGGTGGCGGATCGCGACGAGCGCGCCCTGGCGGCCATCGCCGCCCTGGGCGTGCAGACCCGGACCCTGGATACCGCCGACGCCAGCGCCCTGGCCGCGGCCCTGGACGACCAGGACGTGGTGCTCAATGCCCTGCCCTATCATCTGGCGATTCCGGTGGCCCAGGCGGCCAAGGCCACCAACACCCACTATTTCGACCTGACCGAAGATGTGAAGGCGACCAAGACCATCCGCCAGCTGGCCGAGGGCGCGAGCAATGCCTTCATGCCCCAGTGCGGTCTGGCGCCCGGCTTCATCGGTATCGCCGCGCACTCCCTGGCCAAGCGCTTCGATAGCGTGCGCGAGGTGAAGATGCGTGTCGGCGCCCTGCCGGAATTCCCCACCAATGCCCTGAAGTACAACCTGACCTGGAGCGTCGACGGCCTGGTCAACGAGTACTGCCACCCCTGCGAAGCCGTGCGCAACGGCGAGCTGCAACTGGTGCAGCCGCTGGAAGGCCTGGAGCACTTCTCCCTGGACGGCGTGGAATACGAGGCCTTCAACACCTCGGGCGGTCTGGGCACCCTCTGCGAGACGCTGCAGGGCCAGGTGGAAACCCTGGACTACAAGACCGTGCGCTATCCCGGTCACCGTGACCTGATGAAGTTCCTGCTGGAAGACCTGCGCCTGGCCGGTGACCAGGAGCAGCTCAAGAACATCCTGCGCGGCGCCGTGCCCACCACCATGCAGGACGTGGTGCTGGTGTTCGTCACCGTCAGCGGGATGCGCGGTGGCAAGCTGGTGCAGGAGGTGTTCAGCCGCAAGATCTTTGCCGCCGAGCGCGACGGTCGCCTGACCAGCGCCATCCAGATCACCACCGCGGCCGGCATCTGCACCGCCCTGGATCTGTTCCGCGAAGGCAAACTGCCGCAGCGCGGCTTCATCGCCCAGGAGCAGGTGGACATGGAGGCCTTCCTGGCCAACCGTTTCGGCAAGGCCTACCAGCCGGTCTGATCGGGGAAGCTTAGCGGCAGACCAGGGGTCCATAACGGAACAGTTACCGTTAAAGGACCCCTCGTCATGCTCAGCGTCGCCATCGTCGGTTGCGAACAGATCCACGCCCAGGACTATCTGGACACCAGCCTGGCCGATCCGCGCGTGCGGGTAGTGGCGGTGGCCAGCGAACGCGATCCCGCCCGCGCCCGGCGCCTCGCTGCCCCTCGGGGTCTGCCGGTAGTGGATGACTTCGCCCGGTTGCCCGAGGTGGACCTGGCCTTCGTCACCACCGCCATCGAGGATCACGAGGCGGCGGTGACCGCCCTGCTCCCCCGAGCCCGTCATCTCTTCGTGGAAAAGCCGCTGGCCGTCTCGGCAGCCCGTGCCTCCGCCCTGGCCGATCAGCTCGCCGGGCGTTCCTGCTTCAGCGGCTTCTATCTGCGTACCGACCCGGCCCTGCAGCTGTTGCGCCAGCGGGCACGGGACGGCGCCATCGGCAGCCTCAGCCACCTGTCACTGACCGCCGGCCACCCGGGGCTGCTGGAGGGCTGGCTCAGCGACTGGCCGGCGCATCTGGACGAGCGCCGCATGGGCTATGGCGCCTTTGGCGACCTGGCCGTGCACCTGCTGGATTTCAGCGCCTGGCTATGCGGTGAGGCCCTGACGGTCGCCCATAGCCGACTGGACCGCGATCCGCGCTGGCCGCTGGATCATGGCGGCGAGGCCTTGCTCCAGGCCGGTGATCTGCCGATTCATCTGCGCGCCAGCGCCACCCTGCGGGGTCCGCGGCTGGCCATTCGTCTGGACGGTAGCGCCGGAACCCTGGAGCTTTCCGCGGGGCGCCTGGTGCTGCACGACGCCAAGGGCAATCGCCAGGTGCTGGCCGAGGGCGTGGACCCCGGCGTGCCCCAGGGCGCCCAGGCGGTGTTCGATCAGCTGCTCGGCCAACCGCGACCGGAACTGGCCACTTTGCAAGAGGCGCTGACGGCCAATAGGCTGCTCGATCGCCTCTATGGACGCGGTTGAAGGCGGAATCGGACGCTCCGGGGCCACCTAAAGGTCGGACTGTTTATGCCGATAGCGAGGGTATCCAGCGCAACTTGGCTGATACCCACCTCGCAGAAAGGAAGGCTCCATGGTCTGGTTCAACAATCTGGCACTGGCGAAGAAACTCGCCATGGCCTTTGGCCTGTGCACGGCCATCACCCTGGGCATCGGCGCCGTCGGCTTCAGCGGTATCCGCAGCGTCAACGCTCAGCTGGATAACGTGCTGGGCGACACGCTGCTCTCCATCAGCCTGCTCAACGATGCCAAGAGCAATGTCATCGGCCACAACCGCGATCTGTTCCGCGTGCTGTCCATGGCCTATGGCGAGGCACCCCAGAGCGACCTGCAGACCGTCATCACCTCTCTGCGTGACAACCAGGCCGATGCCGAGAAACCCTTCGCCGCCTATCGCACCACGCCGCTGCAGGCCGATGAAAAGCAGGCCGGTGATGCCTTCGAGCAGGACTGGAAAAGCTATATCGCCGGTACCGACGCCATCCTGGCGCGACTGGCCGCCAAGGACGTAGCCGGTGCCGCCAAGCTGTTTAACGAGCAGGTGCAACCCACCTACCGCAAGACCATGGCCTCGTTCAAGATCATGATTCAGTCCAACAAGCGCCAGAGCGCCGAAGCCGGCGACGCCGCGCATGCTGCCTACCAGAAAGCGGTCTGGGCACTCGGCCTGGGGCTGCTGCTGGCCACGCTCTGTGCCCTGGCGCTGAGCATCGTCATCACGCGCCTGATCGTTTCGCCCATCCGCCAGGCGGTGGGCAGCGCCGAGCGCGTCGCCCAGGGCGATCTGACCCAGCCGATCCAGAGCAGTCGCCGCGACGAAGTCGGCCAGCTGCTGCAGGCCCTCGGCGGCATGCAGCGCAGCCTGAAAGACACCGTGCAACAGATGGCCGGTGCCTCCAGCCAGCTCGCCGCGGCCGCCGAGGAATTGCACGCGGTGACCGAGGAGAGTTCGCGTGGCCAGGTTCGCCAGCACGATGAGGTGCAGCAGGCCGCCACCGCAGTCAATCAGATGACCGCCGCCGTGGAAGAGGTGGCGCGCAATGCCGCCTCCACCTCCACTGCCTCCCAGGACACCAGCCGCGAAGCCCAGCAGGGTCGCGAGCAGGTGCAGCAGGCGGCCCAGGCCATGGCGGTGATGACCAGCGAGATCACCGATTCGACCCAGAAGGTGCAGACCCTGGAAGGCCAGGTGCGCGAGATCGGCAAGTTGCTGGAGGTGATCCGCGGGATCGCCGAGCAGACCAACCTGCTGGCGCTCAACGCCGCCATCGAGGCCGCCCGGGCGGGCGAACAGGGCCGCGGCTTCGCCGTGGTGGCGGACGAGGTCCGTGCCCTGGCCCATCGCACCCAGGGGTCCACCGGCGAGATCGAACGCATGATGAGCGCCGTGCGCAGCAGCGCCGAGGAAGCAGTGGGCGCCATGCACAAGAGCCAGTCCCTGGCCGACAGCACCCAGGCGCGCGCCAACCGGGCCGGTGAAGCCCTGGATCGCATCGCTGCCGGGGTCGCCCAGATCGAAGAGCGCAACCTGGTGATCGCCAGTGCCGCCGAAGAGCAGGCCCAGGTCGCCCGCGAAGTGGATCGCAACCTGGTCAATATCCAGGACCTGTCCACCCAGACCGCTACCGGGGCCCAGCAGACCGCCGCCTCCAGCCAGGAGCTGTCGCGACTGGCCAGCTCCTTCCAGAGCCTGGTGGCGCAATTCCGTTATTGATCGGCCGTCCAGGAGACTTCCGACCGGCGGTCAGCCTGCCCTCACCCCAGCGAGTGGCAGGTTTTCGGCACAGCCAGGGACCTGCTGGCCCGACGCGCCGATGTTCGCAATTGAACATTGCGCGCCAGAGCGGCTCTGAGCTGAAAGACCTGAATGGATGCTCCCATGCGCTTCACCTACGATGCCCGCCGCAGCTATCGCCTGATCGGCCTGGACGATGGTCGTCTGGCTGGGCAATTGCTATGTGGGCAGCTGTACATCATGGTCGCGGGCGATGGCAAACAACCGCAGTCCTATGCCCAGCTGGAAGATGACCAGCTGCGCACTGCCGAAGGCCGACTGATCGGCTGTCGCGAGGCGGATATCCTCACCCTGCAGCGGACGGGCGTTGCCCTGCGCCTGGAGCTGCTCGACGCCTGAGGCAAGACTGCCCCGGGCTACCTCCTGGGCCACCAGTACGGCCACTCTGGCGCTTCTCACCAGCGCGATTTTCTTCCCTCTCGAAGAGCCCTTCCCTGCTCGACGTCATTGGACGCCGGGCCGAGCCGAAAAGGACGTAAGCCTGGGTAAAAGCCAGGCAAGAACGCAGTCCGGCCCGCTACATCCGCTGCCGATCAGTGGGAACCTCTCCCGTGCCTTGTCGCTCCATTTCCTTGAACGTCATCGAAAAGATGCCAAACGGGTGCCTTTTGGCTCCCTTCAGGAGATGTCATGTCCAGCGACAACCAGTACAGCATGCAGAACCCCCTTACCCAGTATCCCCAGCCTGAATTTCCCAAGCAGCCCCAACAGGCCCCGGGCCTGGCTCAGGTCATGGCGCCGCGTCCCGACCATGGCGAGACCAGCTACCAGGGCTTCGGTCGTCTGGCCGGGCGCAAGGCGCTGATCACCGGTGCGGATTCGGGGATCGGTCGGGCCACGGCCATCGCCTACGCTCGGGAGGGTGCCGATCTGGTGCTCAACTACCTGCCCGAGGAAGAAGCCGACGCCCAGGAAGTGGTCAAGCTGGTGGAAGCCGAGGGTCGCAAGGCCGTCTGCGTGCCTGGTGACCTGAAGGACGAAGCCTTCTGCACCCAACTGGTGAGCAAGGCCAAGGAGGCCCTGGGCGGCCTCGACATCCTGGTCAACGTGGCTGGCAAGCAGACCGCCGTGCAGGACATCGCCGAGCTGACCACAGAGCAGTTCGACGCCACCTACAAAACCAACGTCTACGCCCTGTTCTGGCTGTGCAAGGCCGCACTGCCGCATCTGCCGGCCGGTGCCGCCATCATCAACACCACCTCGATCCAGGCCACCCAGCCGTCCGAGTTCCTGCTGGACTACGCCTCGACCAAGGCGGCCATCACCAACTTCACCAAGGCGCTGGCCAAGCAGGTCGCCAGCAAGGGCATCCGCGTCAATGCCGTGGCCCCCGGCCCCTTCTGGACGCCACTGCAGCCCAGCGGCGGCCAGCCCCAGGAAAAGATCCCCACCTTCGGCGGCGAGACGCTGTTCAAGCGCCCCGGGCAGCCGGCGGAACTGGCGCCAATCTATGTGCTGCTGGCCTCCCAGGAGTCGAGCTATGTGACCGGCGAGGTCTATGGCGCCACCGGAGGCATGGGCTGACGGCAATGGTCGGCCATGCCGAAGGCCGTGCCATGGTGCCCGGCACTCAAGGCCGGACTGTCTCGACCTGGCTGCGCCCCATGCCCGAGGGCGAGGTCCAGCCTGGGGATTTCGCCCAAGGCCAGAGCTATCTGGCCTTGGTGCATGCCGCGCTGATCCTGGAAGAGCCGGAGCCCGAGGCGTGAGCGAGCTGGATTTCACCCGCCCGGTGGACGAGGTCGCCCGGCAACTGATCGGGGCGACGCTCAGAGTCGAAGGTGTGGGCGGCCTGATCGTCGAGACCGAAGCCTACGATGGCGAAGACCCGGCCTCCCACAGCTTTTCCGGTCCCACCCCGCGCAACCGCGCCATGTTCGGTCCTCCCGGCCATGCCTACGTCTATCGCTCCTATGGCATCCATTGGTGCTTCAACCTGGTCTGCCGCGAGGCCGGGCATGGCGCCGGCGTGCTGATCCGCGCGCTGGAGCCCCTGTGGGGGCTGGAGGCGATGCGCGAACGCCGCGGCGGCCTGGCCGATCGCCTGCTGTGCGCCGGTCCCGGCCGGCTGTGCCAGGCCCTCGCCATCGACGGCAGTCACGATGGCCTGCCGCTGACCGAGCCGCCCTTCCTGCTGGAGCCAGCGGCTGCCGAGGTGGTGGTGCTCGCGGGCCCGCGCATCGGCATCAGCCGCGCGCGCGAGGTGCCCTGGCGTTTCGGCCTGGCCAGTTCGCGCTATCTGAGTCGTGGCTTTGCCAAAGCGCCCCAGCCCGGCGATAACAGCTAGGCTGAAGGTAACGACCGTTGCCGCAATCTCTCGGACGTCCGATGCGCGCTAGCCACCTGCTGCCGATCGCCCTGCTCTTTCCCCTGCTCGCCCAGGCCAGCCTGCGCTGTGGCCAGAGTCTCGTCGAGGAAGGCGACAGCGTCGAGCAGGTGCTGGCCGCCTGCGGCGCCCCGGCCGAGCGCAAGATCAATCCACCGGCGCTGCGTAACAACAACGTGCCCAAATTCAATGCCGCCGAGACCCAGTTCTGGACCTATGCCCCGGCGAACGGTGCCTCACGGCACCTCAAGTTCGTTGACGGCAAGCTGGTGGATATCAGGGTCGAGCGTTAGTGGGAGGCCTCCCTCACCCCAACCCTCTCCCGGAGGGAGAGGGGGAAAAGCAGCAGCTCCGACGTAGGGGCGAGGCGGCTCCAGGGTAGGTTGGGTTGAGTGCAGCCAAGTCCAACGGCCAGACACCCTCACCCCAACCCTCTCCCAGCGGGAGAGGGGGAAAAGCAGCAGGTCCGACGTAGGGGCAAGGCGGCTCCGGCGTAGGCTGGGTTGAGTCCAGCGAAGTCCAACGGCCAGATACCCTCACCCCAACCCTCTCCCGGAGGGAGAGGGGGAAAAGCAGCAGGTCCGACGTAGGGGCAAGGCGGCTTAGGTGTAGGTTGGGTTGAGTGCAGCGAAGTCCAACGGCCAGATACCCTCACCCCAACCCTCTCCCGGAGGGAGAGGGGGAAAAGCAGCAGGTCCGACGTAGGGGCGAGGCGGCTTAGGCGTAGGTTGGGGTGAGCGCAGCGAAGTCCAGAGGCCAGACGCCCTCACCCCAACCCTCTCCCAGCGGGAGAGGGGGAAAAGCAGCAGCTCCGACGTAGGGGCGAGGCGGCTTAGGCGCAGGTTGGGTTGAGTGCAGCGAAGTCCAACGGCCAGACACCCTCACCCCAACCCTCTCCCAGAGGGAGAGGGGGAAGAGCAGCAGCTCCGACGTAGGCCCGAGGCGGCTTGGGCGTAGGTTGGGTTGAGCGCAGCGAAGCCCAACATTTGCCAGTCGAGTTTCTCCATCGAGCAGGCAAAAAAGAACCGCCCGAGGGCGGTTCAAGAGGAGCACGACCTCAGGGTCGTGGTTAGAACTTGGCTTCCAGGTCCAGCTGCAGGGTCTTGACGTCGGCGTCGCGGCGGAAGCGGCTGGCGGTATCGGACTCGGCGAGGAAGTAGGTCAGGCCGACACCGAAGTTCTTGTCGATGTCGTAGCCGAGCTTGAGCTTGTGGCCGCGGGCGCCGGTCGAGCCGTTGCCGAAGTCCGAGTCGGTGAAGGCACCGACCACGGCGTTGCGCTGGACATCGCGGTAGTTGTATTCCAGCCCGACCCGCTGCATCAGCTTGGTCTTGGCCCCTACCAGCCAGGCGGTGTCCTCGCCGTCGTCGGCCTTGTCGTTGACCACGTACTGGCCATAGAAGGACAGCGGCACCCACAGCTTGGTCAGGTCCAGCTGGGCGAAGCCCTCGTAGAGCTGGAAGCGGTCGGTGGTGTTGCCATTGACCGCCAGGGCGCAGGGCGAGGTGACCGAACCGGTGGTCGGGCAGCTGCTGTCCTGGTCCTTGTCGTAGGCGTAGACGCTGCCACCGACCATCAGCTTGGCGGCATCGCCCAGGTTGAAGCGACTACCGAGCTGGCCGGCGTAGAGGCGCAGGTCGTGCTTGAATTCATAGCCTTCGCCGTCGACGTTGTCCTTGAGCACGTAGTAGCCGGTGCTGCCGAACAGCTCGGCGCCGGCGCCCAAGTCGTACCTGTAGGTGCCGGCCAGGCCTTCGGGGTTGATGTCGGCGTCCCAGATGACATCGCCGGTGCTCACCCACTGCTGGCCCATCTTGCCACCCACCAGATGCAGATTCGGCAGCGCCGTGGGGTGGTAGTCGATGTAGGCCTGATCCAGCCAGAGCTGCTTCTTGTTGAAGTAGCCGTTGAGATCCTGGTTGGTGGAGCGGGCATCGTCGCCGCCGCCGGTGGCGATGCGGATGCCGGTGTCCACCTGCGGATTGATCTCGCTGTAGGCGCCCAGTCGCGCGCGGATGCGCTGGCGGTCCCGGTCGCGGCCGTTGTCCGGCTCGCCGCTGATGTCGATGCTCTCGTGACGCACCCGCACGTCGCCCTTGATCTGGGTCTTGGCGGCCCAGGCCAGTTTCTTCTCGAAGTCGGAGGTCTGCTGCTGTTGCGCGACCTGGGCGGCGCGTGCCTGCTGCTCCTGCTGCAGATCGCCGCGCAATTCGCTGTACTGGGCGGGGGTGATGGAGCCGTTGGCCTTGAGCATGTCGAGCAGCTTCTCATCGACCGCGGCACTCGCGGCGGCCGAGCAGGTGGCCAGGAGCACGCCCGAGAACAGCGCCGTGAATCGATAAGGGTTAACAGACATCGGCAGATCTCCTTGCAAGACTATCCAGGGAGTGATGGCTGGCAGTGCAGCCCGTCACGAAGCTGGGTCAGTCTCGGCAGAAGAGATGTCATTTTGCTTGCAGGAAGATAAAGCTTTTAATTCAAACCATTGAATATAAAGCAAAATTTAATCAACCCTTCATTCATCCCGGACGGCTCGGCAGTGGCTCGGAATGGGACACGCTGAGCGGACGCCCTGGCCCGGCGCTTTCCGACCGCCCAAGAAAAAGGCCACTCCGGGGAGTGGCCTTGCCGAGTGCTGGCGAAATCCTCAGCCGAAACGACCGGTGATGTAGTCCTCGGTCTGCTTCTTGTCCGGCTTGGTGAAGATCTTGTCGGTCTTGTCCACTTCGATCAGCTCGCCCAGGTACATGAAGGCGGTGACGTCGGAGCAGCGCGCCGCCTGCTGCATGTTGTGGGTGACGATGACCACGGTGAACTCCTGCTTGAGTTCGGCCAGCAACTGCTCGATGCGCGCGGTGGAGATGGGGTCCAGGGCCGAGGTCGGCTCGTCCAGCAGCAGCACCCGCGGACGCAGGGCGATGGTGCGGGCGATGCACAGCCGCTGCTGCTGACCGCCGGAGAGACCCAGGGCGCTCTGATTGAGCTTGTCCTTGACCTCGTCCCACAGCGCCGCGCCGCGCAGCGCCTGCTCGACGCGATCCTGCAATTCCACGCGGGACAGGCGCTCGTGGTGGCGGATGCCGTAGGCGACGTTGTCGGCGATCGACATCGGAAAGGGCACCGGCTTCTGGAACACCATGCCGATGGTGCTGCGCAGGCGGCTCAGCGAGTACTTGGGATCGAGGATGTTCTCCCCGTCCATGAGGATCTCGCCGCTCGCTTCCAGCCCCGGGTATTCCGAGTAGATGCGGTTGAAGATGCGCAGCAGCGTGGACTTGCCGCATCCGGACGGGCCGATGATGGCGGTGATCTGCTTGGCCGCGATGTCCAAGTTGATCGACTTGAGCGCCTGGTGGCCCTTGTAACGGAAGCCGACGTCGCGCGCCTGCAGTTCCGGTATCTGCGTCTGCATGGTAGTCACTTGAAATCCCGGTTACGAAAAAAGAAGCGAGAGGAGAGGTTCAGGAGCAGCACGAACAGCGTCAGCAGCAGGGCGCCGGCCCAGGCCAGGTGCTGCCAGTTCTCAAACGGACTCATGGCGAACTGGAAGATGGTCACCGGCACGGTGGCCATGGGCTTGAGCACGTCGGCGTTCCAGTACTGGTTGCCGAAGGCGGTGAACAGCAGCGGTGCGGTCTCGCCGGTGATGCGGGCGATGGACAGCAGCACCCCGGTCACCACGCCGGCGCGGGAGGCGCGCAACAGAATCTGCAGGGTCACCTTCCACTGGGGGATGCCCAGGGCCAGCGCCGCTTCGCGCATGGCCGGCGGCTGCAGCTGCATCATCTCGTCGGTGGTACGGGTCACCACCGGCACCACCAGCATGGCCAGTGCCAGGGAGCCGGCGAAACCGGAGAAGCCCAGGCTGCCACCGGAGTATTGGTTCAGCGTCACCACCACGGCGGTGTAGATGAACAGGCCGATGACGATCGACGGCGCCGACAGCAGGATGTCGTTGACGAACCGCACCACCAGACCGAGCTTGGAGTGGCGGGCGTATTCGGCCAGCCAGAGCCCGGCGAGGATGCCGATGGGCGCGCCGATGGCGGTGGCCAGCAGGGTGATCAGCACGCTGCCGAACAGGGCGTTGGCCAGACCGCCGTCGGCGGCGCCGGGCGGCGGCGTCATCTCGACGAAGAGGGCCGGGCTCAGGGCGCTGACGCCCTTGATCAGGGTGGTGCCGAGGATCCAGGCCAGGAAACCCAGGCCGAGCACGGCGGCGGCGCTGCCAAAGATCAGCGCGAGGCCGTTCTTGATCCGCCGCTTGCGATAGAGATAGGCGTCGATGTGCATCAGTTACCCGCCTTGCGCGACAGTTGCGTCAGCATCAGCCGTGCCGCCAGCAGCACGAAGAAGGTCACCACGAACAGCAGGAAGCCCAGGGCGATCAGCGAAGAGCGGTGCAGATCGGTGTAGGCCTCGTTGAATTCGTTGGCGATCACCGAGGCGATGGAGCTGCTCGGCATCATCAGCGAGAGCGAGAACTGGTGGGCGTTGCCCAGCACGAAGGTCACCGCCATGGTCTCGCCCAGGGCGCGGCCCAGGCCGAGGAAGGCGCCGCCGACCACCGCCGAGCGAGTGTAGGGCAACACGATGTCCCAGCAGACTTCCCAGGTGGTGGAACCCAGGGCGTAGGCCGATTCCTTGAGCTGGGCCGGCACGCTGCGGAACACCTCGTACATCACCGAGGTAATGAAGGGCAGGATCATGATCGCCAGGATGATGCCGGCGGTCAGCATGCCGATGCCCAGCGGCGGCCCCTGGAACAGCACCCCGATCACCGGGATGGCGCCGAGGTAGTCGTTGATGAAGGGCGAGATGTAGGCGGCCATGAAGGGGCCGAAGACGAACAGGCCCCACATGCCGTAGATGATCGAGGGAATGCCCGCCAGCAGCTCGACCGCGGTGGCCACCGGGCCGCGCAGCCAGGGCGGCGCGATCTCCGAGAGGAACAGGGCGATGCCGAAGGCGGTGGGCACGGCCAGCAGCAGGGCGATGAAGGAGGTCATCAGGGTGCCGTAGATGGGCACCAGGGCGCCGAACTTCTCGGCGCCGACATCCCATTCGGCCGAGGTGATGAAGTCCAGGCCGAAGGTCATGAAGGCGTGGCGACCGCCCCAGAGGGTGGACGCGGCGGCGCCGACCAGTACCAGCAGTACCAGCAGCGCGGCGGAAAACAGCAGCCGGCGGAACCAGACATCGGCGCGGGTATCCCGGCGGATGCGCTGTTCCTGAACGGCGGAGAGGGGCAGGGTCTGGTCGGTCATGGAGCTTTCCGTCTACCTGGAAGGACGCGCGAAACCGCCTGGACCCCAGGGGATCCAGGCGGCGGAACAGTCGTGCTTACTTCTTGAAGTCGGACGCCCAGTAGCCTTCGATCTGCTTGACCAGGGTGTCCGGGACCGGGACGTAATCCAGGGCCGCGGCATCCTTCTGGCCATGCTCAAGGGACCACTTGAAGAAGTCGAAGGCGACCTTGCTGCGCTCTTCGTTCTTGGGTTCCTTGTACATCACGATCCAGGTGGTGGCGGTGATCGGCCAGGCATCGGCGCCCGGGGCGTTGGTCATCAGCAGGTTGAAGTCCTTGGCGCTCTTCCAGTCGGCGGTGGCAGCGGCGGCCTGGAAGCTCTTGGCTTCGGGCTGCACGAAGTTGCCGGCGGCGTTCTTCAGCTGCACGTGGGTCATCTTGTTGGTCAGCGCATAGGCGTACTCGACGTAGCCGATGGAGCCCTTGATCTGCTTCACGTAGGCGGCGATACCCTCGTTACCCTTGCCACCCACACCGACCGGCCAGTTGACGGTGGTGCCGAAGTTGAACTTCTCCTTCCACTCCGGGCTGACCTTGGCCAGGTAGTTGGTGAAGTTGTAGGAGGTGCCGGAGCCGTCGGAACGACGCACCACGGTGATGGCGCCCTCAGGCAGCTTCATGCCGGGGTTCAGCGCGGCGATGGCCGGGTCGTTCCAGGTCTTGATCTCGCCCATGAAGATCTTGGCCATGGTCGGACCGTCGAGCTTCAGCTTGCCGGGCTCGATGCCTTCCACGTTGATCACCGGCACGATGCCGCCAATGATGGTGGGGAACTGGCCCAGACCGCCCTTCTGCAGGTCGTCGCTGCTCATGGGGGCGTCGGTGGCGCCGAAGTCCACGGTGCCGGCCTTGATCTGGGCGATGCCGCCGCCGGAGCCGATGGACTGATAGTTGATACGGTTGCCAGTCTTCTCGCTGAAGCCTTGCGACCACTTCGACAGAACGGGGAAGACGAAGCTCGAGCCGGCGCCCGTGACATCCACGGCGTGAGCGGCGGTGCTCAGGCAAAAGGCCGACAACAACAGAGAGAGGCTGAACGTGCGTTTCATGGTGGCTCCATTACCTAGTGAGGGCTGGCGCTAGGCTATTGCCGAAATGTGACAATTAAGTGTCAGCGGCATGACGAAACGGGGACGGCAGAGCGCCATCATTGCAGGCGGCGGCGACTGCTCCTGCGCAGGCAGGCGAAGGTGTCCGCGCCTGGGCCGCGCAGCAGACCGCTTCGACCAATCCGCCCGGCGCTGCGAATGGCAAAGGGGCCGCCCGCATCCCGGCCAGCCTCTGCAGGCGACCTCCGGTGGTCACCAGACGACACGCCTGTCCGCCGCCCGCGGTCGTCTCAGCAGCCTGTGCCGTGGCCACGATCCAGGTACGACGGGCCTCGCAGGCCTCTTGGCGCATCCGTGCGGGCGGCCTGGCAGCAGGAATTTAGCCAAGGCTATATATATTAGAACTATCTACAAGATAGACTTTGTCTATCCGGGTGGGTAAGGTGGCGGCCTCTTTGGGGAGTAGCCTGCTTCCACCGCGGTGGAAAGCGTCCTGATCAACATACTCGGCAACCGCCGTGGTCAGGACAGCCAGTCAGGGTTGGCGAGACCAGAGGCATCACCGCGCCACGCCGGGCGTGTGGGGGTGTCTTATGGATCGAGCCCGGCCGGCGCTGTCACGATGAATCCCGCTTCCCTGATGTTCCTGGCCTTCGCCATGTCCACCGATGCCTTTGCCGCCGCCGTCGGCAAGGGTGCCAGCCTGCACAAACCCTGTCTGCGCGAGGCCCTGCGTACCGGCGCCATCTTTGGCGTCATCGAAGCCATCACCCCGGTGATCGGCTGGGCCGTCGGCCTCACCGCCGCCCAGTATGTCCAGCCCTGGGATCACTGGATCGCCTTCACCCTGCTCACCGTGCTCGGCCTGCGCATGATCTGGGCCGGCTTCGGCGCGCCCGAAGCCGAAGCGGAAAAGCCCCGCCAGCATTCCTTCATGCTGCTCGCCCTGACCGCCGTGGCCACCAGCATCGATGCCCTCGCCGTGGGCGTGGGCCTGGCCTTCATCGACGTCAACATCATCACCGCCGCCCTGGCCATCGGCCTCGCCACCATGATCATGGTCACCACCGGCGTGATGCTGGGCCGGGTGATGGGCAATCTGGTCGGCAAGCGCGCGGAGATGCTCGGTGGCGTGGTGCTGATCGTGATCGGCGCGGCCATCCTCCATGAGCATCTGGCCGCCGTGGCCAGCTGATGACCCGGCCCTGGCGTAGCGCCCTCCTCGTCCTGGCCGCCCTGCTGCTGGCAGCCTTGGGCTTTCTCGCCTGGCAGCGCTTCTGGCCGGCCCAGGCCGCCCCGGGCTGGCGCTACGAAGTGGCCCATGGCGACATTGCCAAGGCCAGTGCCCTGGCCTGGCAGGGCGATGCCCTGCTCACCGCGGAAGAACTCAAGGACGGCAAGGGCCGCCTGCTGCGCATCGATGCCCAGGGCCGGCGCAGCGTGCTCAGCGAGGGGCTGTACAAGCCCGATGGCCTGGTGCCCTACCGCAACGGTTTCGCCTACAGCCAGGAAGGTGGCACCCATCCCATCCGCTGGTTCGACGCCACCGGCAGTCGCGATCTGTTCACCGGGATCAACGCCCAGGGCCTCTGGGCCGAAGGCGAGCGGCTCTATGCCGTGGAAGACCGCAAGGGTGAAGGGCGCCTGCTGCGCTACGACGCCGCCGATGGCAGCCTGACCGTGCTGCGCGACCACCTGAACGAGGCGGAGTCCTTTACCCGCTGCCCGGATGGCACGGCCTTCTATACCGAGAAAGCCCGCGGCCTGGTGCGCCGGCTGAGCGACGACGGCCGTGATCCGCCGGCGCTGAGCGAACTGCGCGAGCCGAGTTTTCTGCTCTGCGACCGGCGCGGCCTGTGGATCAGCGAAGACTCCACCCACCGCGCCCGCCTGCTGCTCTGGGATCGCCAGTCAGCCCCGCGCGCCATCCTGACCTTCCTGCGCGCCCCCCAGGCCTTGCTGCCACGGGGCGACGGCTACCTGCTGGCCGAAGGCGGACGCAACCGCATCATCGCCCTCGATCCGCGTTAGCGCATGCGCTTCAGGGTGTCATCCTTGCGCACCAGGTGATGCCAGAGCGCGGCCAGCACGTGCAGGCCGATCACCCAGTAGAAGGCCTTGCCCAGCCAGAGGTGCACGCCCTTGAGCGTCTTCGCCAGTTCCGGGTCCACCGGGAAGGGCGACGGCAGCGCCCAGGTGCTGGAAGGGATCTTGACCGCGCCGATGGTCAGCCAGACGGTGAACAGTCCGAGCAGCGGCTGGGCCAGCAGAAAGGCGTAGAGCCCGTAGTGGGTCAGCCGGCCGACGGTCTCCAGGCTCTTCGCCAGCGGCGGCGTGATCGGTGGTACCGGATGGCGATGGCGCACCAGCAGCCGCGGCAGGACCAGCGCCAGGACCAGCAGGCCGACCCAGAAATGACTGAGCACCACCCACTGGCGCTCCAGCGAGCCCCGCTCGAACTGCCCGCGATTGAGGATCAGTACATAGGCCAGCAGGACCAGCAGGGCCATGAGCCAGTGCAGCAGCCGGGCGCTGCGCGCATAGCGGGAAACAGGAGAGGCGGAAGGCATGACGGGATCCTGCTACAGAGGTGAAGAGGCGCCGGCAGTGTAGCGGCGCCCGGGGGTTGAAGGTATGGGTGCAAGGCCCTAGCCACAGGGGTTTTCCGCGGTATCCAGCAGCAGCTTGCTCAACTGCTGCGGCGGCTGGTGCACCAGGCCGGTGGACGATTCGCAGACGCGCTGTACGAAGTTGTCGCTGAACAGGAGCTTGCCATGGACGAAGTGTTCGCCGGGGCGGCGATTGGGATTGTCGAGGCGGGTCCCCAGGCGTTCCGCCAGCCAGCTGCCGGCCTCGTAGTGGCTGATCCAGCGCTCGCCCTGCAGCTCGGCCAGGGGTTGGGCCGGAGCATCCCGCGCCACCACGATCACCGGTACATCGCTGACCTCGGGCACCAGATCGTTGTGCCCCCAGTGACCACCCTCCCCCAGTCGCTGGCCGTGATCGCCGGTGATGATCAGATAGCGCTCACCCTCCAGGCGATCGAAGTCGGCGAGGATCTCGGCGAGCAGGCCGTCGAGATAGTGCAGGGAATTGTCATAGGCATTGGCCTGGCCCTCGACCCCGCTATCCGGCCAGGGCGCCGGGGTGCTCTCGTGGCGATAGTTCTGCGCATAGGGCAGGTGCGCGGTACGCAGATTCAGCACCACGAAGTTGCGCGGCGCCCACCGCTGCTCGTCGAGGATCTCCAGCAGGGCGCGATCCTGGCGCTGCAGGAAGCGCAGCGGATGGTCCTCGCGGGTGATGGAGACGTCCAGGTAGCGACTGCCCAGGTGCGCCAGCAGCTTGGACTCCTGGGACGACAGCCAGTGGGTGCGAAAGCCGGCGGCCTGGGCGAAGCGGAACAGATTGATCTCGCCGCTGCGCAGGCGCTGATCCTGGCCCGGTTCGCGGATCGGATTGAGCAGATAGGGCAGGCTCACGTCGGTGGCCACCCCCGCCGCGATACCGGGCCGGATCAGCGCCTGAGGATTGGCCGCCAGGTAGGCCGACAGCCTGGGGGTGGTATCGCGCGCATAGCCGAAGGCGCCCAGCCGATCGCTGCGCAGGGAGTCGGCCACCACCAGCCAGACATGCCGCGCGGTGCTGGGTACCGGGGCCAGGCCATAGGGTGCATAGGCGGTGGGCGGCAGGACGACATCGTCCCGCCCGGCCAGGCGCACCGCCCAGGCGGAAAAGGCGTTGAGGCTGTTGTGCAGCCCGCTGCGACTGGGGCTGGGCACGAAGGCGTCGAGGTTGCGGTAGGTGGCGCGATAGGGTTTGGACAGCAGTACCGCGGCGATCAGCAGCAGCGCCCAGCGACTGGCCGGCAGCGGTACCCGGCCTGGCAGCTGGAGATGCAGGGTGATCAGCAGGCCATAGGGCAGGCCCACGCAGAGCAGCACCGGCCAGTGTTCGGGCAGGCTGAGCCACAGCGTCTGGCGCACCTCGGCGGTATCGCCCAGCAGGGCCTGGATGTCGATGGCGCTGAGCGGCTCGCCGAAGAAACTCAGGTTGCCCAGCTGCAGCAGCTGCATCAGCGCGAACCCCAGCAGGATGACCGCCGCCAGGCGCGGCAGGTTGCTCAGCCAGAGCGCCAGGCTGAACACCCAGAGCGCGGCGACATAGCCCGCTTCCAGCTCGGCGCGGTTGTTTGGCGTGAAGCCTTGCTGCAGGACGTCGTCGGCCAGCAACAGCAGGCAACTCAGACTGCTGAGCAGCAGCAGATTGCGCCAGGGCCGCCAGCCTGAGGCACGCGGGCGGGAGAAGGCTGCGAGCAGCATCAGGGCGCTCCACGCAAGCACGAGGAAAGGCAAAGGCAGGCGGGCATGGCGCGCTCCAGCGACAGGAAGCCGCTACCCTGAGGGGCGAACCTTAATGAAGTCTTAGCGGCTCATGCCCGGTAACAGATGAACCGAGGGTCGGATACCTGCCGACCGGCTTGACCCTGAAGTCACTTCAGGCTTCAGGATGATCGGCAAAGGGCCTTTGCCCTCTGCCTCCTCAACGCTTCGGAGACCTGTAGATGAGTGGCTCCACCCCTCACCACGACCACGACCACGACCACGACCACGATCATCAGCATGGCCACGACCACGGCCATGGTCACTCCCACGCCCCGCGGGTGACCGCCGCCAACGAGCGCAAGCTCAAGCTGGTCTTCGTCCTGACCTTTGGCTACGCCATCGTCCAGGCCGTGGGCGGCTGGTGGTCCGGCTCCCTGGCGCTGATCGCCGATTCCGGGCACATGGTCTCGGATGCCGCGGCCCTGCTGCTGGCCCTGGTGGCCTACCGCGTGGCGGCCAAGGCGGCCAATGCGCGCTTCACCTATGGCTTCCACCGGGTACGCATCCTTGCCGCCCTGACCAATGGCGTCGCCCTGCTGCTGCTGGTGCTGTGGATCGGCTGGGAAGCCATCATGCGGCTGCGCGAGCCCACCGAGGTGCTCTCCGGCCCCATGCTGGTGGTGGCGGTGATCGGCCTGGTGGTCAATATCGTCGGCTTCGTGGTGCTCAACAGCGGCCACAAGGACGACAGCAACCTGCGCGGCGCCCTGCTCCATGTGGCCGGTGACCTGCTGGGTTCGGTGGGCGCCATCGTCGCCGCCCTAGGCATCCTCTGGACCGGCTGGACCTGGCTGGATCCGGCGCTGTCGATCCTGGTCGCCCTGCTCATCGTCAAATCGGCCTGGACCCTGGTGCGCGATGCCGGCGCGGTGCTGCTGCAGGCGGCGCCGCGGGAATTCGACACGGCCGGCGCCACGGCGGCGGTCCGCGCCCTGCCGGAGGTGGCCGAGGTGGGCCATCTGCACGTCTGGACGCTGACCGACGAAACCCGCATCGCCACCCTGCACATCACCCCGGCGCCGGGCAGCGACCCCCTGCATCTGCCGACCCTGGTGGGCGAGCTGCTGCGCAGTCGCCACGGGCTGCAGCACGTGACGGTGCAGGTGGATCCGCCGGGCACCCTCGACGGGCACTGCGCCTAGACGCGCCCTAGTCGCGCGGGGAAGACTCATCCAGCGGGCGGCGGCGACCGGTCAGCATCGACAGCGGCAGGTTGTCGCCCACCCGCAGGCTCTCCACCACGGCGGCCACGGCATGCAGGCAGACCAGCGCCAGCAGGCCGTTGGCGAAGAGCGCGTGCAGGTCTTCGGGCCAGTCGGCGCCCCAGAGGGCATCCACCTCGCGCATGAGAAAGCCGGTGACGCCCAGGCCGCCGATGGCAGCCATCATCAGCAGCATCACCAGGGCGCCCAGGGGCGAATGGCCGAGGCGATGATGGGGCCGCCCCTGCCAGAGATCACGCAGGTGAGCGCTCAGCCGCGCACGGGTCGGCCAGCAGTCGCTCCAGCGCGCGCTACGCGGGCCGACGAACCCCCAGACCAGCCGCACCAGCAACCAGGCGCCGGCGTAGTAGCCGATCCAGCGATGCCAGAAGGCGCCCTTCTCGTTGAAGAAATAGTTGGCGAAGAAGGCTGCGGCGACCGACAGGTGGAACAGCCGTACCAGGGGGTCCCAGAGCCGTACGGTCGCCGTCTTCATCAGCTGCCGATCTCGCTCTTGACCGCCTTGCCGCTCACCGGGTCGTGATAGATCTCGACCTTGCGCCGGTCCTTGTCGAAGCCGTAGATCTCGTAGCAGTTGCCCTTGGTGATCTTGAATTTCTTGATCTCGTAGCCCTGGTCTCGCAGCTGCGCCTGGAATTTCTCGGCGTCTTGCCAGGTGGCTTTGTCCGCCTGGGTGCACTGGGGTTCGGCGGCAAGGGCCAGGGGACTTGCGAACAGCAACGGCAGCAACAGGCGGCGCATGGCGACACTCCTCGTGGTTGGAGTGGCCAGACTCGGCGCCGAAGCTTAATGCAATCTTAGGACGCAACGCCCGGTAACAGTTGCCCCTGCCGTTGCGCCAGGACGCCGGCGATGATGGCGCGCTGG
This sequence comes from Pseudomonas sp. PS02302, assembly GCF_029959585.1. Taxonomy (NCBI): domain Bacteria; kingdom Pseudomonadati; phylum Pseudomonadota; class Gammaproteobacteria; order Pseudomonadales; family Pseudomonadaceae; genus Pseudomonas; species Pseudomonas sp. PS02302. Next base: position 4,618 of record NZ_JASCON010000073.1, on the reverse strand, counting down.
CGGCATTGCCAAGAGAGGAAGGCGATCGTGCGGGTATTGCTGGTGGAAGACGACGCGGCCCTGGCCCAGGGCATTCGCATGGCCCTGCGCGGCGAGGGCTATACCCTGGACTGGGTAGGCGATGGCCTGGCCGCCGAGCACGCCCTGGCGTCCGAGCGCTTCGACCTGGTGCTGCTGGACCTGGGTCTGCCGCGCCTCGACGGTCTCGACCTGCTGCGCCGCCTGCGCAGCCAGCCCGACGGCCAGGTACCGGTGCTGGTGCTCACCTCCCGCGACGCCAAGGCCGATCGCATCCAGGGCCTGGATGCCGGCGCCGACGACTACCTGGTCAAGCCCTGCGACCTGGACGAACTCAAGGCGCGCCTGCGCGCCCTGATCCGCCGCAGCTGTGGCCGCGCGCAACCGCTGCTGGAGCACGCCGGCATCAGCCTCGATCCGGCCAGCCAGGTGGTGCACTACCACGGCGCCGAGGTGGCGGTGACGCCCATGGAATACCAGCTGCTGCACCAGTTGCTGCTGCGACCGGGCGCCGTCATCACCCGCGAGCGGCTGAGCAACGCCCTCTATGGCTGGCAGGAAGCCGCCTCGGGCAACACCCTGGAAGTGCTCATCCACAACCTGCGCAAGAAGCTCGACAGCGGCCTGATCCGCACCGTGCGCGGGGTGGGCTATCTGCTGGAGCGTCAGCCATGATCGCCATCCGCACCCGCATCCTCGCTCCCACCCTGGCCCTGGTGCTGGCCGGCAGCCTGGCCCTCGCGCTGCTGGCGCTGCGCGACAGCCATCGCGAGATCGAGGGCATCTACGACGCCCAGCTGGTTCAGGGCGCGCGCCTGCTCGAAGGCCTGCTGCAAGCCGGCACGCCGGCGGCGGAACGCTGGCCGGAGCTGGTCAGGGTGTTCGATCGCGCCATGCAACCCGTACCCGGCAGCGTGCCGGCGCACCCCTACGAGAATCAGCTGACCTTCCAGATCTGGACCGCCGATGGTCAGTTGCTGGCTCGTTCCGGCAATGCGCCGCGGCTGACCGAGGTGCCGCCGGAAGGGCTGCACGAGGTGTTCGACAAGGGTCGCGAATGGTGCGGGATGCTGGTGCGCACCGCCGAGGGCGGCCTGCGCATCTGGGTCGGCGAGCGCGAGGACCTGCGCCAGGACCTGATCCAGCGCATCGTCAGCCATACCCTCTGGCCGACCCTGGTCGGTTTGCCGCTGCTGGTCGGGGTGCTCTGGCTGCTGCTGGGCTGGGGGCTGCGACCGCTGCAGGACTTCGCCCGTGGCCTGCGTGCGCGTGATCCCCACAGCCTGGCGCCGCTGCCGGGCGGCCCGCTGCCGCCGGAGTTGCAACCCATGCGTGGCGCCCTGGATCACCAGCTCGCCCAGTTGCGCGCCCTGCTCGACCGGGAGCGGCGCTTCATCGCCGACGCCGCCCACGAATTGCGTACGCCGCTGGCGATCCTCGACCTGCATGCGCAGAACGCCCAGCACGCCGAGACCGCGGAAGAGCGCGACGAAGCCCTCGGCTATCTGCGCCAGGGCGTCAGCCGGGCCACCCGCCTGGCCAGCCAGCTGCTGACCCTGGCGCGCCTGGAACCGGGCGCCACCGAGGTCCAGGCGTTGGACCTGGAGCCCCTGGTGCGCGAGGAGCTGGCGGAATTGACGCCCCTGGCACTGAAGCGGCAGGTGGAACTGGTATTGGCGGCCCAGGCCGGACCGGCGGTGCTCGGCGATCCGGACGCCATCGCCATCGCCCTGCAGAATCTGGTGACCAACGCCCTGGCCTTCGCCCCCGCCGGCAGCGCGGTGGAAGTCGGCATCGAAGCCAGCCAGGACCAGGGCATCTTGCTGCGGGTGGAGGATCGCGGCCCCGGGGTGGACGAGGCCGAGCTGGCGCGCTTGTGCGATCGCTTCTACAGCGCCGGCAACCCCCAGGGCGCCGGGCTGGGGCTGGCCATCGTCGAGACCATCACCCGCCGCCTGGGCGGTGTCCTGAGCTTCAGCAATCGGGCGCGGGGCGGCTTCTGCGTGGAGTTGCGCCTGCCGCGCGCGGGCTAGGCCTGCTGGCAACCGCGCGCCAGGACCGGCCGCGCAGGGCGGGTCAGGCGCAGGCCGAGGCCCATCAACAGCACTACGCCCACCGCCATCAGCAGCCAGGCGTTGGCCAGGCTGTCCAGCTGGTCGCGCAGGAGGCCGGCGGCCAGCGGCGCCAGGCTGGCGATCAGATAGCCACCGCCCTGGACGAAGCCGAGCAAGGCACCGGCTTCGGCGGGATCGCGCACCTGGTCCATCGCCAGGATCAGCGACAGCGGAAACAGCGCGCCGATGCCCAGGCCGAGCAGGATGGCGGTGGGCACCGCCAGTTGCAGCGGCGCCAGCGCCAGGCACAGCAGCCCCACCAGCACCACGCCGAGCACCCCCAGCACCAGCGGCCGGCGATTGCGCAGCCGGGCGATGGTGGCCGACAGCAGCAGGCCGGCGCTGACCTCGGCGAGACTCACGCCGCCCAGCAGCAGGCCGCTGTCGGCCGGTTGCCAGCCGAGGCCGGTGTAGTACGGCGGCAGCCAGGCCAGCACCAGGGTGTAGGCGGCGGTACCGATGCCGAAGAAGGCCAGCAGCAGCCAGGCCTGGCGCTGCCGCCAGGGGTGCGCGCGGGGTGCCGCGTGCTGCGCCGGCGCATCCGGCCGCGCCAGGACCAGCCAGACGCCAAGCGCCAGCAGCACCGGCAGGGTCCAGAGCGCCAGGCCCTGGGCCCAGCCCCACTGCTCGGCCAGGGGCGCGGCGGTGGCCGCCGCCACGGCCGCGCCACCCATGATGCCGGTGGTGTAGAGGCCCATTAGAGTGCTGGTGCGCTGCGGATAGCAGCGACGGATATAGGCGGGGATCAGCGCCTGTACCAGGGCGATGCCGACGCCACCCAGACCGGCGGTGAGGATCAGCCCCAGGCCGCTCGGCTGTTCCCAGCGCAGCGCATTGGCCAGGGCCAGCAGCAGCAGGCCGAGGGCGATGCCACGGCGCTCGCCGAGCCAGGCCTGCAGCCGGGCGCCGCCCAGGGCGCAGAGACCCATGGCGGCGATGGGCAGGGTGGTCAGCGCCCCGGCGCCGCTGCCTTCCAGTCCGGTGGCCGCCTGGATGCCATCCAGCAACGGGCCGATGGCGGCGAGGATGGGTCTGAGGTTGAGGCCGACCAGCAGTACCAGCAGCACGGCGAGAAAGGCGTCCTGGCGCGGCGCGGGTGTGGTCGGGGATGAAGGTGAAGCGGAAAGCATGGACAATCTCCAGAATGACGCGGTATTTCTCTTGATGAGAAGTATCTTAACATCAAGATATATTCCTGAGGTAAGCCGATGGCCGATCGCGCCGAATTCGCCGTGGACCAGTGGCACCGCGAGCGCCCCGACCTGGATGCCCTGCCCATGCGCCTGGTGGGCCGCCTGGGTGAAGTGGCCCAGGTGCTCAATCGCGATGTGCTGCAGCCTTTCTTCGACGAGCACCGCCTGCACTATGGCGAATTCGATGTCCTGGCCACCCTGAGGCGAGCGGGCGAACCCTACGCCCTGAGTCCCACGGTGCTCTATGAGTCGGCCATGATCTCCTCGGGCGGCATGACCAATCGCCTCGACCGCCTGGAGCGAGCCGGCCTGATCGAGCGACGCAAGAATCCCGAGGATCGCCGCAGTACCCTGGTGGCCCTCACCGCGGACGGCTTCGCCCTGATCGATGGCCTGATGGCCGCCCACGTCGACAACGAGCGTCGAGCCCTGGCGACGCTCAGTGAAGCCGAACAGCGGCAGCTGGATGCGCTGCTGGGCAAGTGGCTGGCTGGCCGCGCGTCTTGACGGCCATGCTCATCGACTTCAGCTCGTGCAACGGCTTGCACGCCGTGGCCCAGGACTATGCCCATGGCGAACGGGTGCCGCCCCACAGCCATCGCCAGGCGCAGCTGATCCATGCGCTCTGCGGCATCGTGATCGTCAACACCGCCCAGGGACGCTGGGCGGTGCCGCCCGGACGGGGCGTCTGGGTGCCCGCCGGCGAAGAGCACGACCTGCAGTTGCTGGGCCGCGTCGAGGTACGCACCCTGTTCGTCGATCCGCAGGTACGGGCCGAGCTGCCGACGCGCTGCCAGCTGATCGCCGTCTCGCCGCTCTTGCGCGAACTCATCCTGGCCGCCCTGCCCCTGCCCACCGATCAGCCGGCCGAGGGGCGTGCCTGGCATATTCTGCAGCTGATGCTCGACGAGCTGCGGGGGTCGCCCACCACCGGGCTGCACCTGCCCTGGCCGGTGGATGCCACGCTCGTCGGACTCTGTCGTCAGCTGCGCCAGCACCCGGGCGAACGCTGGACACTGACCCGGGCCGCGGCGCGGCTGGCGATCAGCGAGCGGACCCTGAGCCGACTGTTTCTCAAGGAGACCGGTCTGAGCTTCGGCCAGTGGCTGCAGCGGGCGCGGCTGGATTCCAGCCTGACCTCGCTGGCCGCCGGCCATGCCATCGTCGACGTCGCCCTGGACCACGGCTATGCCAGCCCCAGCGCCTTTGCCACCCGTTTCCGCCAGGTGCTGGGGGTGTCGCCCTCGGCCTATCGTGGCCCGGCGGGGCTGCCCGACGTGGTCAGCCCCGCCA